>NZ_JAXMJI010000075.1:0-6111 GCF_034376665.1 Allopontixanthobacter sp.
ATGCGCATCGAACAGCATCTCGTGGGTCTGAAGGAGATAGGCCCTTACGATGAAGGCCCGGCTGTGGCTGAGCTTGAAGTGCGCCACCTGCAGCTTGGTACGCACGCCATCGAGGATCGCCCAGTCCTCGCTCCAGTCGAACTGGAATGCCTCGCCTGGCTGGAACACCAGCGGCACGAAAGTCCCGCGCCCACTCGTCTGGGCGTCACGTTGACGGTCGGCCTTCCAGGCCCGCACGAACGCCGCCACGCGGTTGTAGGAACCATCGTAACCCAAAACCATGAGATCCGCGTGCATCTGCTTGGCCGTGCGCCGCTGCTTGCGCGACTTGCTGGCCTCGATCCGCAGCCACGCCGATAGCTTCTCGGCAAACGGGTCCAGCTTGCTCGGACGTGCCGGAACCTTGAACGTCGGCTCGACCGTATCCGCCCGCAGGTACTTGCGGATCGTATTGCGCGACAGTCCGGTGCGCCGTTCAATCTCCCGGATCGGGATATGCTGACGGAAATGCCAGCGTCGAATTACACTCAGTAACGCCATGTCGATCACTCCTTGTTCCCCCGACGCAAAAGCCTGGGGAAAGGTCAGAACATGGGTCACTTCTCAGTGGAAATTTATGCCCCTCCCGGGTCAGATCTCAGTGGCAATCTACAGCGCGGCTTTTGGTTTGATGCGAAACTTTTGACTTCGCACCAGAGCTTTTCCTGTGTGCCCTTTGGCGGGATAACCGAACACACCAGCATTGCTGTCGCTCGCTTAGTTCACGCAGACAGGCACCCTAATCGTATTCATTGGGCCTCCACCTGCGCTCGCTATATGACGAGTTTGCCAGACGGTACGGGTACACTTGCCCTTTTTACGGTTTTTGCTCGTCGGTTGTTCTCGAGGCGGGGGCGCTGAATTGGCTTGGCTATTCGCCGGTTCGCGTGGGGGACAGATACCTTGCCTTTCCATGATTTCGCGATGGCGCCTTCCCTGCTCACCGGCCCAGGCATCGGCCTTGGTTTTCCCTTCAGCCAGAAACCGCCGCTTGTATTCCGCCGTGAGGCGCGCCTTGTCTGCTGCGGGAATAGACGAGGAGGAGCAGCGAGGGATTTCTTCAGCGGATACAGGCAGCGACCAAAGCAAGACTGCCATAGTAGTGGCAGCAATAAAAATACGTAACATGGCAATCTCCCGATCATCTCATGAATTCTCAAACAGACTCTTACGCCGTTGGCCTTCCGATGATGCATAAATCACTTTTGCATCAGGGTAAGGGGACGTCCAACGCCGGGCCCGCTACCTTACGATAGATTCTGCCCGGTTCCGGATTAGCGGACGATAGCGACCCCAAGCCGCAGTCGTGTCGCCTTGCGGTCATAATCGAGCAGATTTTCGCCATAGCCAGCAAAGGCTTGGCCGAAGACATAGACGTTGAGGTTGGTGTCAACGATCTTGTCCAGCGGATAGGAAAGCTCAGCGTCTATTGCGCCCTTGCCCGACGAGAAATTAATGCGGCTGTTGGTAGTCAGTCGCAGCCCGTCGTCACGGCCAAACTCCGCGAACAAGGACGTGTGGCCGCGATAGCGTTTCACATCCGGATTGTCTTCAAGGTCACCGACATAGAAGGAGTAGCGCGGGCCCAGCGACAGCTTGTAGTCTCCGATCGGTATCGTCGCCACAGGCTGGACATAGAGGGTGTTGAGGCTGCGCGACGCCAACCCATCGCGGCCGTTGGACTCATGGCGCAGCCCCGCCTGTCCGCCGAACGCCAATGTGCCCTTCGATACGGCCGGTAGCAGGTAGAAAAGTTCGGGCATGAAATCGATGTTACGGAAGGGCGAAGAATCCCCGCCCAGATCCCAGAACAGGCGCTGGGTATAGGGCCCAGTCGGCCCGAAGCTGCGATTTTGGCCATGTTGAAGAACAAAGATTGAACATGGCGATCTACCAGGCTCGCTCTTGTCCTCCAATCTCGTAAACATCGGTCTCGATCGAGCACCTGTAGCTCTCTGCGATGTTGAACATCTCTGTCTGGAGAGATGCGATCTCATCATCGAGGCTGACGCCATCGGCACCCTGATCATAGGCGACGGTCAGCGTGTAATCGCAGTTCCCGGTCTTTTGCATCTGGTAATCCCGCTCCAGCATCGCCTCAATGCGCTCGCGAGCGGGCTTTCTGCCACGACCATGCTTGTTGAAGTTCTCGATGGTCAGATGCAGGGCGATGGTGACAGAAGGCGGCTTTTCCGGCAGCCCGATCCTTGAAGGAATGACGTCAAGCGCCCGATAGACGGTCATTCTTGAGATCTTGAGGTCGCGCGCGACGCTGGCCTTGCTCGCGCCGGCGGTGATCCGGCGTCGGATTTCATCGTCATCGATGTTTTTCTTCCGGCCTTTGTAGACGCCTTCGGCGCGCGCCGCCTCGATCCCGGCGCGCTGCCGGTCCTTGATGAACGTCAGTTCCATGTCCGCGACCATGCCCAGAATGGTGATCACCATCCGCCCCATGCTTCCGGCCGTCGTCACCTCCGGCTCAAGCACCCGCAATGAGGCTCCCTTCTGGTCGAGTTCATGAACCAGATTGAGAACATCGCGTGTGGAGCGACCGAGCCGATCGAGACGCAGGACGACGAGTTCGTCATCGGCGCGCAGGAACTGCATGATCGTCTCAAGCTCCGTGCGTCCAGTGCGCGATGCGCCCGAGCCTGTTTCGGAGCGGAGGATTTCACAGCCCGCTGCCTTCAACCGGGCAACCTGGATGTCGAGATCCTGGTCGATGGTGCTGACGCGGGCGTAGCCGACGCGGGTCATGGGCAAATCCGTCACATTAGGGTGGCTTTGCCCTCGTACAGTAACATTGGTGACGGAACCACCCTTTTGTGACATGTCGTATATGTCACTTCCGATCGTCACGTTCGGGTGCACCCAAATGGTGCGAGCGGAAAGGCCCCGGTCAGGCAGCAAGCCGCCCAAAATCGATCCGGCTATTCAGATCGAGGTCGAAGCGGCCATAAGGATTGACGTGGCTGTAAATCAGCGGTGTGAGGCCGCGATAATCATCCGGCGTCATCCGGCCCGTCCATTTCGGTTCCACCAGCACGCTCTGAAGCATTCGGGTGTTCACATAGACAAGCGACGCTTGCAGCAAATGTAGCGCCAGGACCGAGAGCTGCTGCTCATCGATGCGGTTAGTGGCGATCTCGCCGCCCTTGCCGAAGAAAACGAACCCATTGGCACTGTTCCAGTTTTCAACGACATTCAGGCCTTCATGAATTTCGCGGCGGAAGGACTCCTCGCGCAGATACCGGCACAGGAAGATCGTCTTGACCGCGCGGCCCAGCTCACTCAACGCCTTGTAGGTCGGGTGCATCACCTCGGAGCGGCTAAACCGGCGCAGGATCGCCTCCGGGTCGGCGGTTTTTGTCTGCATCGCGGCTGCATATTTGACCATCTCGTCATATTGCTGCTCGATCTCATCCCAGTTGATCGGACTGGAGAGGATCGGCTGCAAGTGGGGAAGCCGCGTTCGCATGCCGACATCGGGAAGAGCCAGCTTCTGGCGAGCGATCGCTTTCAGGCGGGGTGCAAGCTCAAATCCGAGAAGCCGGCAAAATGCAAAGCCAACCGCGCTTTGGCCATGACTATCAACATATTGTCGCTGGATTTCCATGTCGGTGCAATGGCGCAGCACGCCCTCGATCATGGAGGCGACCTCGGAGGAAGAGCAGCGCTTGAGCTGGGAATAGACGCATGTCGCGCGTCGTTCGACATGCCAGTAGATCATGACGCCCCGTCCACCATAACGCGCATGCCATTCCGTCATCAGGTTGCGATCCCAGGCTCCGAACTTTGTGGAATCTGACGCACAGGCCGTGCCGGCGTCCCCCCAGACTGCAGCATTGCGGATTGCCAGGGTCGCATTCGCAACCCTGGCACACGCCTCCTTGAGCGCCGCGGCATGAACGAAGCGGCGATGGACATGCAGCAGCTCTTCATAGCTGACATCGGGGGTGGCGCCGGCGATCCGCTTGAGCCCGGCATTCGTTCCCAGGCCGTAGAGGCATAGCAGGAGACGTTGATCCAGCGCGGTTTTCGGCAGTGCAACACGCGAGGCCGATGTTTCGAACGCTTCGAGAAGTCCCGTATCAAGGGCAGCCTCCTTCAGTACGTCGAGCAGCCCGGTCATCGGCCAGCGTTGGCCGATCTCGGTCTTGATCGAGGCGAGACCCCTGGGTTCGGGCAAGGGTTTGAACGGGGTGAGAGATATACGGTTCTCGCCGCGCCACAGCAGCCGAACCTTGTCGTTCCGGGGAATATTGGCATTGAGGAGCAACAGTTCCTGAGCAAGCTCTTCCCGGATGGCGCTTGAAAATGCACGCGCATCCGCCGTCAGGTTCAATCCTGTGTAATATGCTTCTCGCCGCGCATCGAAGTCCTTGGGAAGATCGTCATCGGGATTGCGGTATCGGTCCGCCCCGACAACCCAGATTTCCTTAGAACGGATGCGATCGCGCAGTTGCGCGAGGACACAAAGCTCATAACTGATCCGGTTTACGCGCCCCTCTTCATCAATGACGGAACTGCGCCATCTCGCCGGAATGACCTCGTCGACCGGCACTGCGTGCGGCGGCACGTAGCGGCATCCATCATCCACTTTGCTTCTGATCCAGTCCAGGGCCGCCAGCACCGGACGCCACACGGCGTTGTTCGACCGGAACTCCAGTGCCGAAAGCAGGCTTGGCAGCATACGGCGATAATGATTGGCCCATGACCTCCGCATCACCTTGTAGATCCGCCGATCCAAGGCGCCCTTTGCCTGGCTTTCCTTGATGATCGCCGCCAGTTTGTCCTTGCCGGCGATTGGGAAAATGACATCGCAGATGCGCCCGGATGGATCGTCGATCGAAGCGCTGGCAATCTCGACCAGGAGTCGCTCCTTGCCATAGACCCGCTCGATGTCTTTCGCGATATCGCCCACCACCTTGCGTTTCGAGCGCGATCCGATCTTATGGACCGTCTCGATCAGCAGGTCGACCATCGCATCCGTAAGCTGAGCTTCCCGCGCCATCAGATAAACGGCATAGAGCCCGAGCTGGCGCGCCGGTACATGCCGGCGCATCTCCGAGGCTTTCTCGCCGGCAACCCGGCGAACGATCTGATCGACCCATGCCTTGCCCGTGACCGATAGGAAATCTCGGGGAAGAGCAAGCCGTTGGATAAAGGCGAGTTTGGCGGTCACGCCAAGAATGTTTTCGAGCGTCGCCTGACCTGCATCCCCCTTCATCGTGTTGAAGCCGGTCGGGCCATCGGGATCGGCGAGCGAGGCTTCCAGCAAGGCGACCGCATCCGGCGCAAGCCGATCGCGGACTCGGGCCAACAGGGCCTCCAGATAGAGGTGTCGTTGCGAACGGACGAGGCGTTCCAGCTCCTTGCGCGACGGCCCATAGATACGGCGGTCGCGGCACCACAGGAAAACATGCTCGAGCATGGCATTGATCGGCTGCCCGCCCGCACAAAGATCGTCGGAAATCCACCTCGACAACGCCCTGCGATCCGTCTGCGTCATACGGCGGAACCCGAGATGCCGCAAAATCTCCGCGCAATGCCGGCGGGCGGTGCGCCCGGAAAAATCATAGTGGTTCACGGATTTGGCATCGAGACCAAGTTGCTCCGCCAGATACAAGACACCGTCGGAGGGTATCGACGCATGATCCGGCACAAAGAAGCCATGCCCGGCGAAAAATCTAAGCTGAACCGCCAATCCCAGTCGTGCCGTCTCCGCTTTGCCGGTCACGAACGCGATGTCCGAAAAACTCAGGCTCCAGGAGCCGATCAGATCCCCACTCGAAACGCCAAGGCTCATAACGCCGCTCCCTTATCGGAGCGGAACGTCGTTCCTCGCATGGGCGATCGTCAACAACAACCAGCCCGTTCCCGACGTGTTCTCCAAGATGACCAAAATCGCAGCTTCGGGCCGACTGGGCCAAGTAGCGGGGATGCTCGGCGACAACCTCCTCGCCGCAGCGCACGACAATGCGGTCGGCATAGGCCCGGACCTGCACCGTCCGCCGCGCCACCGTCGAGAGAACCGAGTAGCGGTTGCGATCGAAGCTGATCAGGCAGGTG
>NZ_JAXMJI010000076.1:0-15857 GCF_034376665.1 Allopontixanthobacter sp.
AGACCGTGACGGTGCAGATCGTTCGCATCAACAGCGAAACCCAGCGCATCAGCCTCGGCATGAAGCAGCTGGAAAGCGATCCTTGGGACGGCGTCGCCGCGAAATATCCGGTCGACATGAAGCTCAAGGGCACCGTCACCAACATCACCGAATATGGTGCGTTCGTGGAACTGGAACCCGGCATCGAAGGCCTGGTCCACGTGTCTGAAATGAGCTGGACCTAGAAGAACGTCCACCCCGGCAAGATCGTCTCGACCTCGCCGGAAGTCGATGTGATGGTGCTGGAAGTCGATTCCGACAAGCGCCGGATTTCGCTCGGCCTCAAGCAGGCCCAGGGCAATCCGTGGGAAGAATTCGCCGACAAGCATCCGGTTGGTTCGACCGTCACCGGCGAAGTCAAGAACGCGACCGAATTCGGCCTGTTCATCGGCCTCGATGGCGACGTGGACGGCATGGTCCACATGTCCGACATCGCGTGGGGCATTTCGGGCGAAGACGCTCTGGCGCTGCACCGCAAGGGTGAAGAAGTCCAGGCCGTGGTGCTCGATGTCGATACCGACAAGGAACGTATCTCGCTCGGCATGAAGCAGCTCGAAAAGGGCGCACCTTCGGCCGAAGGCGCGGCGGGCGGAACCTCGCTGAAGCGCAACGACGTGGTCACCGTGACTGTGCTCGAAGTTCGCGATGGCGGCCTCGAAGTGCAGGTTGGCGAAGACGGCGCAACCGGCTTCATCAAGCGTTCGGACCTCGGCCGCGACCGCGACGAGCAGCGTCCCGACCGTTTCCAGACCGGCCAGAAGGTCGACGTCATGGTTATCGGTTTCGACCGGTCCAAGAAGCCGAACTTCTCGATCAAGGCCCGTCAGGTCTCGGAAGAGAAGCAGGCTGTCGAACAATACGGTTCGTCCGCATCGGGCGCGTCGCTGGGCGACATCCTCGGCGAAGCGCTGAAGGGCAAGAGCGAGTAAGAGCCGCCCCCTCCTCTTCAGAGGAGGGGCAGCGAGACTTGGTTCGGCGCAGCCGGGCCTAGTCGCAGCGGGGTGGTGGTCCGCCACCACCCCCAACCCCCTCCTCTGAAGAGGAGGGGGCTTTTGTTTGTCGGTAGGCGGGCCTTTCCTACATCCGGGATCAGGGCTATCCTGCCCCGATGATCCAGATCCACCAATTCCCCTGCCTGTCCGACAATTACGGATATCTGCTGCACGATCCCGACAGCGGCGAGACGGTGTGCATCGATACGCCCGATGCGGCGGAGTATCTCAAGCAAGCGGGCGCCAAAGGCTGGGCGATCACGCAGATCTGGAACACCCACTGGCACCCCGATCACGCGGGCGGCAATCTGGCGATCAAGGAAGCGACCGGTTGCACGATCGTTGCGCCCGCCGCTGAGGCGGGCCGGATCGCCGGGATCGACCGGGAAGTGGCGCATGGTGACACGGTGTCTTTAGGCGAACTCACTGCCCATGTGATCGATGTCGGCGGGCACACCCTGGGCCACATTGCCTATCACCTGCCGGAAGCAAAGATTGCGATGGTCGGCGATTCGGTGTTTGCCCTTGGCTGCGGACGAATGTTCGAAGGGACGCCGCAGCAGTTCTGGGCGAGCCTGGAACGGATCCGCGCACTTCCGCCCGAAACGATGCTCTACTGCGCGCATGAATATACGGCGGCCAATGCCAAATTCGCGGTCCATGCCGATCCGGACAACGCCGCGCTGGCCGATTATGCGGAGGAGATTTCCGACAAGCGCAGTCGGGGTGAATGGACGGTGCCGATGCCGCTGTCGCGCGAACTGGCCACCAATCCCTTCCTCCGGGCCGATGCGGCCGACATGAAGGCGCGATGGGGTGGCTCTGCGCCGGAGGATACCTTTGCTGCGCTGAGGGCGGCAAAGGATGCATTCTAGGGGCACCGATCCGCAATTTCGATCGCCCCGAAAACGAAAAAGGGCGACCGCGCGGGCCGCCCTTTTCAATTTCGCTCTTTGAACTGTTCAGATACCTGCGATCACCTGATCGGCCAGCTTGCTGTCGGCGGCGGCATCATGCTTGTCCGCGATCAGACCGCGTGCCGCCAGTGTCGCAGCAGTCGCGGCGCGCTTGCGGACTTCGTTCACCGCTTCGCGCTCGGCGGCGGAAATCTTGTCTTCCGCCATCTGCTTGCGGCGGGCGACCATCTGTTCGCCGTCCGCTTCCGCTTTTGCAAGGATCGCGTCGGCTTCGGTCTGGGCTCCGGCTATCATCGCTTCGGCGTCTTTTTCCGCATTGGCGATCTTCGCGGCATATTCATTGCGAAGCGCTTCGGCTTCGGCGCGCAGCTGCTTCGCTTCGTCGAGCTGCGTGCGGATCGCGGCTATCCGGGAATCGAGGCCGCCAGCGATCATTCCTGGAACCTTCTTCCAGATCATGATCCCGATCAGCACCAGCATCGATATTGCGACGATCTGGTAAGGTACGAGACCGAACAATTCGGGTTCGATGTGCTTGCCCGCACCATGCTCCACTTCGGCAGCGACAGTGGCGGCGGTAGTGGAAAACACCTCCGGAGCGGACGCCATCAGTTTCAGGTCAAACATTGGCCATCGCCTTCTTAACCGCGTTCTTGGCGACGGCAGCAGTCACTTTGACCCCCGCCAGGCGCTGGACGATGTCCTGCGCGGCTTCCGCAGCGACGCCTTCGACTTCTGCAAGCGCCGCATTACGGGCCTCGGAAATGTCCTGCTCGGCCTTCGCCAGTTTGGTGTCGAGCCGCTTCTGCGCTGCGCCTAGCTTCTTCTCGTTCTTCACGGCTGCATCGGCTTTCGCCTTGGCAACGATCGCCTGGGCAGCGGCGCGATTTTCATTCTCGCGCACCCGCCAGGCTTCTTCCTCGTCATCGGCTTTCGCCCGGGCAGCGGTGGCTGCGGCGAGGTCGGCGGCGATCTGCTGGTCACGCTGGGCAACCGTATCCATCACCTTGGGCACCATTCCGCGTCCGATAAAGACGAAGACGATGCCGAAAAACACCAGCAACCAGAAGATCTGGCTGGAGTATGTTTCGGCAAGCTGGGCAATCTGCGGCATGGGTACGGGTCCCGTCGATCAGACAAACGAAGAAACTGGCCGGTCCGGAGCAGCGCCCCGGACCGGTATCGAAGGCAGGTGTCAGGCGACGAAGATCAGGATCATCGCGACGACGAATGCGAGCAAGCCGAGAAGTTCGGCAGCCGCGAAGCCGATGAACAAACGCCCCTGCTGGCCATCCGCAGCGCCTGGGTTGCGCAGTGCGCTTTCCAGGAAGGAACCGAACACGTTACCCACACCGATGGCGGCCATGCCGGCACCGATTGCAGCGAGACCGGCACCGATCAGTTTTGCAGCTTCTGCGTCCATTATAATTTCCTTTATCGTGTAATTTTAAGTGGTTGATTGGAAGTGTTAGTGAAGATTCTCGGCATCGTTGATGTACAGCGAGGTCAGCAAAGCGAAGACATAGGCCTGAATTCCGGCGACCAGGATTTCCAGGGCGCAGATGCCGACCATCAGGATGAAACTGGGAATACCGACCAGCGCCGCAAAGCCCACGCCGGCGTTGGTCCCGTCGATCACGAAGCTGGAGAGGACCTCCAGCAGAACGTGCCCGGCCATCATCGCCACGAACAGTCGCAGGCCGAGGCTGAAGGGGCGCACGAGGAAGGAGATCAGCTCGATCGGGAAAATGATCGGGATCATCGGCAACGGCGTACCGCTGGGGATAAACAGCGAGAAGAAGTGGAAGCCGTGTTTCCAGAATCCAACCACCAGCACGATGGCAAAGCTGAGAATGGCCAGCACTCCGGTAACGGTGAAGTGGCTGGTGAAGGTAAATGGATGGATGCCCACGACACCCAGCGGCATCAGGCCGAGGATGTTGGCGAACAGGATGAACATGAACAGCGAGAAGATGTAGGGGACGTATTTGCGCCCGGCCTTGCCGACGTTGGCTTCCAGCATATCGTCGATGAAGCCGGTGAAAAATTCCACCGACATCTGCCAGCGTCCGGGCACCAGCTCGCGCCGCATCCCGCCAGCCACGAAAATCCACAGAACGACCGTGGAAATCAGCATCCACATCGCGCTGTTGGTGAAAGCGATGTTGTAACCCGCCAACTCCCAATTCGCCGATCCGAAAATCGGCTGAATGGTGAACTGATGCATTGGGTCGACTTTGGCCACTTCGGCTGTCACGTGTGAAACGCCCCTAAGTCATTTGAACGAAAGCGTCCCGCTTACTCCTCGGGAGGAGTATCGCCGGGACGCGTATTCGCCATCCGGAAAATGTTTCTGAAGGCAACCACTATCCCGAGGAACAGTCCGACCAACAGACCCCAGGGCGTGGTTCCGGCGAAGGTGTCCACCACCCAGCCAATCACCAGACCGCCAAGAATCCCACCGAGAAGATCCGCCAGCACCCGGTTGCCGCTGCGGTAATTCGCATCGGCGCCGGTTACTTTTGGCTGGTTACGCTGTTCTTCACGCTCGCGTGCGGCTTTCAGCCGCGCTTCGAGCGCGTCGATCCGCGCATCTTCAGCAATGGGTTCCCGTGCGGACTTGTCATCGCTCATACCGCGTTCCTTTGAACAGAATGCAAGGCATGGACAAAACCTGCCCGCCGAGGGCGCCGCCCCCTTAGGCGGGGGGTGTTTTTAAGTCAACCGGTGCAGTGCAGCATAAATGGCAGTACGGGCGCGAAGTTCCCGCTCGCAGATCAGCCCATGCCCACGATCATGCAGGGCAGCGGCTGTCGCGCAGCGGGGGGGCGGAGGTGCGGGTCTGCCAACTGCCATCGGGCGCCTGGTATTTTTCCCCGGGTGAAGTGCGCGCAATCGCCACGCATCCGGCCGTCAGCGCGTATTCTTCGAGCGTGGCATTGGCGGCCTGCGCCTTTTCCGCATAGACCGCGCGGCGCTTGATATTGATGTCGTTGACCAGTCGCTGCAGTTCGGGCGTCGCGGCACCGACAATCCCGAGATAGCCGTCCATCTTTTCCCCGACTCTGCCGGACGAACGCGCCTGTTCATAGGCGGGATCACGCTGGGCGTAGGCGGCGCTCGCAAGCCCGCCAAGCGCCAGCGATGCTGCGGCCAGGCCAAGGGCAAAGCGGCTAAGAGGACTATTGCTGTTCATCTCGGTTCCCATCAGAAAATATCGGCATTCTCTTCAATCGTATTGCCCGCGTCTTCGGCCAGCCGGTAAATCACTTCCTGCCGAATATTGATATTCAGCTCGATCACGATCGGCCCTTCCGGTGCGTTGACGGAAATACATCCCCCCAGCGCAACAATCGAAGCGACCAGAACCGGCGCCATCCATCGCATCCCCATTGTGTCCCTGTGTCCATTCTGCATGAGCAGCGGTGTCACACCCGGGCACTCTGAGGTCAATTCAGCTTGTCTCATGGCATTTTCTCGCTTTCCGGCCCCTGAACGGGCGGTTGTACAGGTGATTGAACGGGCTCTGCGGGAACAACCCTGCGGCCCTCGGCGGAAATCAGGCCAAGCTCGCGCGGATCCTTGATGAAGGCTGGATCGTACATCGCCTTTATCGAGGTGATCAGTTGATAGAACGGTGCCCGGATGTTGACGTTGAAGCGGATCGGCAGATCGTCGATCTGGCGGGTGAGGAAATTGCGCTTGGCATCGGAACCCTGGCTAACCCCGTCGAATCTGACTTTCGTCACCAGTTCTCCGGACAGCGACCCATCCATCTCGATGCGCATTTCCCGGTAGTCGAGACTGCGCAGTGCATCGAAGGCGAAATTGACCATCGGGGTCATGTCTTCATAGGTAAGTTCGCCGATATAGGACAGGTTTCCGCCCGGCGGCCGGGCCACCAGCAAACCGCCCTGTATCGACCCGTTCCCCATTGCATCGAACACCAGTGGCACCGTGCCGTCGAACGTGCCGGTCGCATTGAGATTGCCCAGCTCCATCTGCGCAATGAACTGCGCGGCATCGAGGCCCTGGATCGTCAGGACATAAGCCCGAACCTCCGGTGCACCGAGCGTGAGCTCGACGGGTTCCAGCAGCAGGGTTCCGCCCATGAACGGCCAGCGTCCGCCCAGCACCGATACAACGGATCCTTCGCGAACCGCGAACAGCACCTCGCCATTGTTCACTTCGATCCCGGGATTGATCGACGCGACGTGCAGGATCTGCTTGGGCGCGGTGGTGAGATTGAGCAGGTCGGTGAATCGGACCGTTCCGGACGCGCCCTTTACCGGGCCGAACGCGGCAGCGAAATCGAACGATTCGCTGGAAAAGGACCCGGAACTCGTCACGTCTTCGCTGTTCCAGTCAATCCGCCCCTTCCCCGTGATCACGCCCGCAGCATTGGCGATCACACCCTTGGCGTATTCGCTCAGCTGCTCGGGCTGCAGAGCTTTGTCGAACCGCAGCGAATCGACCCAAAGATCGGCAAAACCGGCAGAGCTCCCCAAATCGTGACGGATTGCCATACGGACTACTTCCCGTCCGCTTTCCGGCTCGCGCAGCCTGGCGTTGGCCAGCACGATGCTGTCGGCAAGGGAAAGGCTGGCCCCCTGCGCCTGAAGCGGCTTGAAGCGCTGAGCCTCCGAACGGTCGGTGGCGGTGAATACGCTATCCGACAGGGTGAGGACGCCACCGGTATAATCCCACGCACCCGCCGCACCAGTCAAGTCGATCGGTACCGCGAACAGCCGGACGTCGGCATCGGAAAAACGTCCGCCGATGTTCTCCCCGATGATCGCGTCGAGGTGGGCGATGGTAAAGCGGTTGGCGCTGTCCGCTGCACCGAGGGTTATGTCGAGGTTCCTGGCGGACAATGCGCCAGGGTAGGCCGCGCCCACCGCACCGCTGGCAATCCGGATTGGTGTATCTGCGAGCGTGCCGGACAGGTCGAGCGAAGGAGTGCCGGCGGCAAGCCGCAATCCGCCCGCGTCGGCGCGCAGGACTGGCCGTCCTGCCGCCGGACACAGGGTCAGCGATTGGCGTTCGACGACCAGATTGGCGAGGGCCAGCTGCGCGAAACGAACTTCGGTACACTCGCGCCACATCGACAGCCCGCCGCGCGCGGAATAATTGCCGCTGATCGGCAGCACCAGCGCACGCATCGATCCACCGGGCAGCGGACCGCTGGCTATTGTGCTGCCCGAAAAGCCTACCGCGCCATTGCTTCCCTGAAGCAGGACCAGCTCGGGGATTTCGACCGAGCTACCCCCATCGGAATATTCCGCCATCCGCATCCGGAAGATCAGATTCCCGCGCGCGCTACGCTCCATTCGCCCGACTATCCGCGGCAATCCAGCACCGCCGGTCACGATATTGCCGGACAGCTTGGGAGTCCCGCCGCTTGCGGTACTCAGTTGGAAGCGGGACAGCGACAGCAGATTGGCCCCGCCGCCGCCCGTCAGGCTGGCCTGCGAAATGATAAGCGAGGTGATCTTGCCAGTTTGTCGCAGATTGACCTGCGCTGCCAGTCGGCTGCCCCGCGATTCGCGCCGGAGCGCAGCGCGCATTTTCGCGATCAGGGGTGCCGCAAAGGTCCCCCCGGCGGTGGAGGTGAATTCGGCCAGCGCCCCGTCGATCCCATCGCCGAGACGCACTCCATTGCCTTCGACGTCAGCGGTCAGCTCCGTTTGCTCAAAGCCATCGCGGCCCCGCACCGTACCCTCCGCGGTGATCAGCGCGGCACCGAGCTGGGGGGTTCCGAGCGATCGCGCGGCTAGAGAATAAGTTCCGTTCAGCGCCCGTTCCTGCCAATTTGCGCGCAATGTGCCGTTGACGCCTCCAACGGCGTTGCCGGCCACCGAAGCGGCCCCGGTGGACAAACGCGCTTCCGCGCCGAGAATTGCGAAACTGGCGTCACTACCCCCCTCGACCTGGAGCGCAGCGTTTTTGACCCGGAACCTCTGTTCGGGGCAGAACAGCTCGGCGGCGCGCATTGGCCCGGCAAAACGGGGTTTGCCGTCTCGCGATGAGATTGTGCCATACAGGCTCGCGCGGCGGGCACTGCATCCGCCTCCGTCCAGTTGCGGAGCAGTGGCGGCCAGGATACCGGAGAACCCATCGTCCACCTGCCCCTCCCCTTCGGCCTTGATACCGATCGGTCCGAAGTCGCTTTCGACCAGCGCCCGCGCGTCGATCACCCTGAGCGCGATGTCGGGCAGCGCTGGCGGCTCCCCCGTATCGCGCATCAGCAACGGATCAAGCGCGCCGAAACTGAGAACACCGTCGCGGTAACTGCCGAACGCGCGCGCCCTTTCGACAGTGATCAATCCGATCGCCGGTCCGCGAAAGCCGTAATCGAGATCGACCAGAATTCGCTCGATGGTCAGATCGGGGCGGGCCGGATTGCCGATCACGATGTTGGTCAGAACCTGCCGGGCCGGGCCTACTTCTTCGATATCGTAGGTGGCGGCTATGCCGAGCTGTTCCAGCTGGTCGCCGATCAGATCCTCGGCAATTCTTTCGCGGGAAAACCAGGCGGCGGCCACGACCACGAAAACAGCCAGAACCATCCCGATCAGAACGCGCAAAATCCACCGCGACCGGCGGGGGACCGGGGCGTCAAACAAGTCCGTCTCGGGAATGTCGTCTTCGGCCTGCGCCATGTACCTCACACTTGCGCCAGTCGCCCGGGAAAGGCAATGCAGCAGCTACAACGTAGATGCGGGGATAAAGGTTGCTTGAACCTGAAGATATTTCGTCCGACAGCCTTGGGCGGGAGGACAAATCCCTGCATTCTGCGGCCGGCCATCGCGGCCGGTTACGTGCGCGATTGCTCGGCGGCGGCGCGGAAGCGCTGGCGGATTACGAGGTACTCGAATATCTGCTGTTCGCGGCGATAAAACAGGGCGACACCAAGCCCATTGCCAAGGCACTGATCAAGCGGTTCGGCTCGCTCGCCGGAGTTCTGACCGCCGAGGCGAAGGCACTGCAATCGGTCAAGGGCGTCGGGGAGACAAGCGCTGCGGCGCTCAAGAGCGTGGCGCTGGCTGCCCGGCGCATGGCCCGTGTCGAGGTGCAGCAGAAGCCGGTGCTCGGCAGCTGGCAGGCGCTGCTCGACTACCTGACCATCGACATGGCGCATCTCACGGTCGAACGCGTCCGGGTGCTCTATCTCAATACTCAGAACCGCCTGGTACTGGACGAGCACGTCGGGGACGGTTCGATCGACGAGGCGGCGATCCATCCGCGCGAAATCATCCGGCAGGCGCTCGATATCGGGGCCACCGCGCTGATTCTGGTCCACAACCACCCCAGCGGCAATCCGGAACCAAGCCGCGCTGATATCCAGATCACCAATCGCATTGCCGAGGCTGGCCGGCTGCTCGGAATCGTGGTCCATGACCACATTATTATCGGCCGCGAAGGCCACACCAGCCTGAAGGCGAAGGGGTTGATCTAAACCCGCTCCGCGCCTAGCCGCCCACTCGCCACCCCGCCCATTCGGAGCCCGCCATGATTCCCCGCTATTCCCGCCCGCAAATGTCCGCCGTCTGGGAGCCGGAATCGCGCTACCGCATCTGGTTCGAGATCGAAGCCCACGCGACCGAGAAGCTTGGCGAGTTGGGCGTGGTTCCGAAAAGCGCGGCCAGGGCATTATGGGACTGGTGGGCAACCGAACCGGTGATCGATGTCCCGGCGATCGACGCAATCGAGGCGGTGACCAAGCATGACGTGATCGCCTTCCTGACCTGGGTGGCGGAGCAGGTGGGCGATGAAGCGCGCTTCATGCATCAGGGCATGACCAGCTCCGATGTACTGGACACCACGCTGGCGGTGCAGCTGTCCCGCGCATCTGACATCCTGCTGGACGATCTCGACCAGCTTCTCGCCGCCATCAAGCGCCGGGCGGAAGAGCATAAATACACCCCCACCATCGGCCGCAGCCACGGTATCCATGCCGAACCGGTCACATTCGGCCTCAAGCTGGCACAGGCCTATGCCGAGTTCGCCCGCTGCCGCAAACGGCTCGTCGCCGCCCGCGAGGAAATCGCGACCTGCGCCATATCCGGCGCGGTCGGCACCTTCGCCAATATCGACCCGCGGGTGGAAGCCCATGTTGCAGAGCGCCTCGGCCTCGCCATCGAGCCCGTGAGCACGCAGGTGATCCCGCGCGACCGCCACGCGATGTTCTTTGCGGTGCTGGGTGTAATCGCCAGTTCGATCGAGCGGCTAGCGGTCGAAATTCGTCATCTGCAGCGCACCGAAGTGTTGGAGGCGGAGGAATATTTCTCCCCGGGTCAGAAGGGATCGTCGGCCATGCCGCACAAGCGCAACCCGATCCTGACCGAGAACCTGACCGGACAAGCCCGGATGATCCGCGCCTACGCCCTGCCCGCGATGGAGAATGTCGCGCTGTGGCACGAACGGGATATTTCCCATTCCTCGGTCGAGCGGTTCATCGGCCCCGATGCGACTATCACGCTCGATTTCGCCCTCGCCCGGCTGACGGGTGTGATCGACAAATTGCTGATCTATCCCGCACGGATGCAGAAGAATCTCGACCGCATGGGCGGCCTGGTCCATTCGCAGCGCGTGATGCTGGCGCTGACTCAGGCCGGGGTAAGCCGCGAGGATGCCTACCGCCTGGTCCAGCGCAACGCGATGCAGGTGTGGGAATCGGACGGCGAAAAGTCGCTGCTCGAACTGCTCAAGGCCGACAGCGAAGTCACTGCCGCGCTTTCGGAAGCGGAGATCGAGGACAAGTTCGACCTCGCGTATCACTTCACGCAGGTCGATTTCATTTTCGACCGGGTATTCGGGTAAGACGGGCCGATATACTTAAAAGGACCCTGCGGCTGCCGAATCGCGCCCTTTCCTTGCGTGTCCAATCCGACTAGCATCGCCTGACACCCGGTTTTGAGCCGCAGCGCAGGAAATACGATGCAGATTGTCCGCACTATACTCTGGGTCCTGCTGTTTGCGGGGTTGATGTTCTTCTCCTTCTTCAACTGGAAGGAAGTGGAGGTCCAGATCTGGACCAACATGGTGCTCGAAACCAAGGTCCCCGCGCTGGTGATCGTTTCGTTCCTGCTGGGCATGATCCCGACATGGTTGCTTCATCGGAGCACCAAGTGGCGCCTGACCCGGCGGATCAAGGCGCTGGAAGCTGCTGCGCGCATTCCCCATGTTGCGCCTGCCGACCCGGGTTTCGGGCAATCCAGAGACATCGCCGAGCCTTCGCCTTCACCCGCTCCGCCCAGCACCTTCACACCGAACAATCCTGTATGAGCAACCCGGTCTATCTCGCACTCGACATGCCAAATCTGGACGCGGCGAAGGCACTGGCTGCCCGCGTCAAATCACACGTCGGCGGGTTCAAGCTCGGACTCGAATTTTTCTGCGCCCACGGCCATCACGGGGTGCACGAGATCGCGCAGATCGGCCTGCCGATTTTTCTCGACCTCAAACTGCACGACATTCCCAACACGGTGGCCGCAGCAATGCACGCAATCCATCTGGCCGAACCTGCGATCGTGACTGTCCATGCCAGCGGCGGCCGGGCGATGATGGAAGACGCCAAGGCCGCCGCGGCCAATGGGACGAAAATTGTCGCGGTGACCATGCTCACCAGCCTCGACGAGCGCGACCTGACGCGAACCGGAGTCGATGGCAATGCGCACGACCAGGTTATGCGGCTGGCGGAGCTGGCGCAGGACGCCGGTCTCGATGGTGTCGTCTGTTCCGGCCATGAAGTGCGCGCAGTCCACAAGCAGTGGAAGGACGGCTTCTTCGTGGTTCCCGGCCTGCGCCCAGCAGGGTCCGCCACTGGCGACCAGAAACGCGTCGTGACCCCGCGGCAGGCCCGCGACGATGGGGCCAGCGTGCTGGTGATCGGCCGCCCGATTTCCCGCGCCGACGATCCGGTGCAGGCAGCCCGCGATATCGAGGCTACGCTTTGACATGGCCGACCGCGCGACCCCGAACCTGCCTTCCCGCGATTTCGGCACCACCGAGGCGTTCTACGGCGCGCTGGGTTTCGAGTGCAGCTGGCGTGACACGGGCTGGATGATCCTGACCCGCGGTACGGTGCAGCTGGAATTCTTTCCCTATCCCGATCTCGATCCGGCGAAAAGCTCCTTCGGTTGCTGCATCAGGCTGGACGATATGCCTGCAATGCACCGCCTAGCGGTAGACGCCGGGGTCCCGCAGACGAACACCGGCTTCCCCCGTATCTCCGATCCACGGCGCGAATTGAGCGGTCTCGACATCGCCTATCTGATTGACCCCGACGGCACGCTGGTCCGGCTAGTCCAGAACGCCTGAGCCATGGCCGCCCAAGTCAAGATTTGCGGGGTGACGACGCCCGATGCGCTCGACGCGGCCATTGCGGCCCGCGCGGACTATGTCGGCCTCAATTTCTACCCACCTTCCCCGCGCCATTTGCCGGTGCGCGACGCTGGTGCCTTGGCCGCCCGTACGGAGGGTCGGATAATTTCGGTCGGGGTCTTCGTCGATCCGGACGACAGTCTGCTGACCCAAGCGGTAGCGGCAGCCAGGCTGGGTGCGATCCAGCTTCACGGCGAGGAAAGCCCTGCCCGCGCCGCGCAAGTGAGGGCGCAGTTCGGACTGCCGGTGTGGAAAGTCCTGCCGGTTTCCTCCGCCTCCGACATCGCGCGCGCCGAGTCCTATACCGGTGCAGCCGATTTCATCCTGTTCGATGCGAAGACACCCAAGGGCTCGGCCATTCCCGGCGGCATGGGCCTGCGGTTCGACTGGCAGTTGCTGGCGGCGTATCACGGTAACCTTCCGTGGGGGCTGGCCGGCGGGTTGACTGCGGACAATGTCGCCGAAGCCATTCGGGCCACCGGTGCGCCGCTGGTCGATACTTCGTCCGGCGTCGAAAGCGCGCCCGGCGTCAAGGACGTGGACAGAATCGCGGCCTTCTGCAAAGCGGCCCGAATATGACAGACCTTGCAAACTCCTTCCGCAACCAGCCCGACGAACAGGGGCATTTCGGCGATTACGGCGGGCGCTATGTTGCCGAGACGCTAATGCCGCTGGTGCTGGACCTGGAAGGCGAATACCGTGCGGCGCAGGCCGATCCCGCGTTCAAGGCGCAGTTCGACGATCTGCTGGAGCACTATGTCGGCCGCCCTTCCCCGCTGTATTTTGCGGAGCGGCTGACCGAGGCGCTGCGCGGTAGCGCCCAAAAGGGCTTCGGAGCACAGGTCTGGTTCAAGCGCGACGAGCTGAACCACACCGGCGCGCACAAGATCAACAATTGCATCGGGCAGATCCTGCTCGCGATCCGGATGGGCAAGACGCGGATCATCGCGGAAACCGGCGCGGGTCAGCACGGCGTGGCAACCGCCACCGTCTGCGCGCGGTTCGGCCTGCCCTGCGTCATCTACATGGGCGCGACGGACGTGGCGCGGCAGCAGCCCAACGTCTTCCGCATGAAGCTGCTCGGCGCGGAGGTGATCCCGGTCACCAGCGGCGCGGCAACGCTTAAGGACGCGATGAACGAAGGGCTGCGCGACTGGGTCGCCAATGTCCATGACACCTTCTACATAATCGGCACCGCCGCAGGCCCGCATCCCTATCCGGAGATGGTTCGCGATTTCCAGAGCATCATCGGCATCGAAGCCCGCGCACAGATGCTATCTCGAACGGGCCGCCTGCCCGATTTGCTGGTCGCCTGCATCGGCGGCGGTTCGAACGCGCTGGGCCTGTTCCACCCGTTCCTCGACGATCCTTCGGTCAAAATGCTCGGCGTGGAGGCGGCGGGCCACGGTCTCGACAAGGAACACGCCGCCAGCCTCACCGGCGGCGCCCCCGGTGTGCTCCACGGCAACAAGACCTATTTGCTGCAGGATGAGGATGGCCAGATCACCGAAGGCCACTCGATCAGCGCCGGCCTCGACTACCCCGGCATCGGCCCCGAACACGCGTGGCTGAAGGAAAACGGCCGTGTGGAATATACGTCGGTCACCGACGACGAGGCGCTCGAAGGCTTCCAGCTGCTCTGCCGAACCGAGGGGATCATCCCCGCGCTGGAACCGAGCCACGCAATTGCAGCGGTGGCGAAGGTGGCGAAGACGATGCCGGACGACGCGATAATTTTGGCCAATTTGTGCGGACGCGGTGACAAGGACATCTTCACCGTCGCCGAGGCGCTTGGGGTGGAGATATGAAATTCTCCGGCATGCTCTTGCGCGGCTTTATTCAAGCTGTTGGTTTAGCGCTCTGGTTCGGATTAGTGATCTGGCTTGGCGTTATTGACTGGCGCATTGGTTGGTACGGTTGGGCACTATTCTTGCTCATCGCCACCGCACTTATGACAGCTGCGATCCCGCTCGATGAACGCTGGAGGAAAAATAGAAAACAACGAAAACGTTTGAAAGGTAGGGGTTTCGAATGACCCGCCTCTCCACCGCCTTCGCCAAACCCGCGCTCGTCTGCTTCGTCACCGCTGGTGACGGCGACACCGCGGCCAATCTCGACGCGCTTGTCGAGGGCGGCGCGGATGTGATCGAGCTGGGGATGCCCTTCACCGATCCGATGGCCGATGGTCCTGCGATTCAGGAAGCGAATATCCGCAGCCTCGCCAAGGGCACGACAACCGCCGACATTTTCGCGATCGCGGCGGCTTTTCGAGGGCGCCACCCGGACACTCCGCTGGTGCTGATGGGCTATGCCAATCCGATGATCCGGCGCGGGCCGGAATGGTTTGCGGACCAGTGCGAAGCGGCCGGAGTGGACGGCGTGATCTGCGTCGATATCCCGCCGGAAGAAGACGCGGCGCTCGGCCCGGCCCTGCGCGCCAAGGGCGTCGCCCCGATCCGCCTCGCCACGCCCACCACCGACGCGGCGCGCCTGCCGCAGGTGCTGGAGGGATCCGCCGGGTTCCTCTATTACGTCTCCGTCGCCGGGATTACCGGCAAGCAGCAGGCGGCGATGGCTTCCATCGAAGATGCCGTCGCTCGGCTCAAGGCCGCGACCGATATCCCGGTAGCGGTCGGTTTCGGTGTCCGCACGCCGCAGCAGGCCGCGGCCATCGCCAAGGTCGCGGACGGCGTCGTGGTAGGCTCCGCGCTGGTGGAACTGGTGGCCGAACATGGCGAAGATGCTCCCGCTGCGCTAAAAGAGCTGACATCAGCGCTCGCGCACGCCGTCCATAGCGCTCGATAGATTGGGCAGATAAGGATCAGACATGAACTGGATTTCCCGAGTCCGTAATTCGCTGCCGTTCCTGCCCAAGCGGGAAACGCCGGATAATCTGTGGGTCAAATGCTCCAAGTGCCACGAAATGCTGTTCCAGCAGGATTACGAGGACAATTGGCGGGTGTGCCAGCATTGCGATCATCACGGGCGGCTGGGTGCCGACCGGCGGCTGCAATTGCTGCTGGATGACGGGTTCTCCTTGTTGCCCCAGCCGGAAGTGCGCGAAGACCCGCTCAAGTTCCGCGATTCCAAGAAATATGTCGACCGGTTGAAAGCCGCGCGCGCCGCAAACCCGCACAAGGATGCCTTCAGCGTCGGTTCCGGGACCGTGGATGGCCGCCCCGCCGTGATCGGGGTGCAGGATTTCCACTTCATGGGCGGCTCCATGGGCATGGCGGTGGGCCAGGCCTTCTGCGCCGGCGCTCAGGAAGCGCTCGACCGGGGCTGCGCCTATATCGTCGTCACGGCGGCGGGCGGCGCGCGGATGCAGGAAGGCATTCTCAGCCTGATGCAGATGCCCAAGGCCACGGTGATGACCCGCCGCCTGAAGGCTGCCGGGCTGCCCTATATCGTGGTGCTGACCGATCCGACCACCGGCGGCGTGACGGCCAGCTATGCCATGCTGGGCGATGTCCATATCGCCGAACCGGGCGCGCTGATCGGCTTTGCCGGACAGCGGGTGATC
>NZ_JAXMJI010000077.1:0-10658 GCF_034376665.1 Allopontixanthobacter sp.
CGTCCACAAGATTTAGGTAGATATTAAGGGCTTGTGGGAAGTTGATGGAATGGATCACTGAATGAGCAATATAGAGAGCATTGAGATACATGCTGGGCGACCTGACTTTCCCTTCAAAGAGTTGCGTCGCATTGAAGTAAAGTGTGAAGCAACTCATGCATTTATGCCTGCACCAACAATCGAAGAGGCGAATGGCAGATTGCGCGCATTGGCCTCCAAACTCGGCGGCAACGCGGTCATAGAAACCACATATGACACTGGAATCAGCCTAACAAGTTGGAAAAGCCTGAAAGCAAAGGGACTTGCGGTTATTAAGCAAGCAGACGAAAAAGTTTGCTTGGAATGTGCTGAAACTATAAGACGCGCGGCTAAAAAGTGCCGCTATTGCGGAGCCACACAGGAACAGTTGCAGCTTGATGCACCGACTGAGCGTACTTCGGTAAATCTGAACAGCGCCGAGATTTCACCTGACCACTCGGCTATCAATGAAGAGCCACTCCGGGACAATAACAACTCTGCAGTTTGGTGGATCATGGGGGTTGTTGCGTTCATTGGCATCCTTGCCATGTTTGGGATGTGAGTCGTCGTCAAATGCTGTCCCACCCCCTACCTCCAGTCACATCCCCGGCAGCTTGAACCCCGGCGGCAGGCCCATGCCGCCCTGCATTTCCTTCATCTGTTCGTTCGATACCCGGTCCGCCTTGTCGCGGGCGTCGTTGAAGGCGGCGGTGATCAGGTCTTCGAGCATCTGCTTTTCCGTCGGGACCATCAGGCTGTCGTCGATCTGGACGCCGAGCATCCGGCCCTTGGCCGTGCAGCGGACCTTTACCACGCCGCCGCCCGAACTGCCTTCAACCTCGATATTGTCGAGCTTGACCTGCATTTCGTTCATCTGCGTCTGGATCGTTTCGGCGGCCTTTTGCGCCGCCTGGATCATTTCTTCCATCGATTGCATGGGGGGATTCCTTATGCGTTGCGGCTCCACGGAGGGGCCTGTTCATTGACGTTCGGCGCGGGTTCGTCGGAAACGATCTCCGCGCCGGGAAAGGCGGATAATGTCGCGGCGACCAAGGGGTCGTCGAGCACTTTCTGCCGCTCCGCCGCGCGGCCCGCTTCCGCCTGTTCCACCAATGTGGGGGCTGCGTCGCCCTCGGCAAGTTCCACCTCCCACCGTTCACCGTGGAGGGCGGACAGCGCGGCGCGCATGTCCGGCAGCAGATCGTCGGAGAAACCTTCCGCGCGCTGGAACGTCAGCCGCCCCGGTTCGAGCGAGACGACCCGCACCTGCATCTTCATCCGGTTGGCCAGCAGCATGTGCCCGGCGGCGCGCGATCGGGAAACCTGCTCGACCAGCTGCGCCCAATCGAGCTTTGCCGCGGGAGCGTCGGAGGCGCCGTCAGTGCTTGCCGCCTGACCCGAGATACCGCCCTGCCCCAACTGCTCCAGCTTCTTCGCCAGCTTGCCGGGATCGGGCAGATCGGCGGCGTGGAGCACGCGCAGCAGCGCCATTTGCGCGGACACCAGCGGATCGGGCGCGCCGCGGACCTCGTCAAAGCCTTTGAGCAGCAATTGCCACAGCCGGTGCAGCTGGCCGGCGGACAGGCGGCCCGCCCAATCCTGCAGCGCGGCGCGTTCCTCGGCGCTGGGCGCGGCAGGCTCGCCGCCGCTGACCTGCGCCACGGTGATCCGGTGGACCAGATCCATCAGCCCGCGCATCAGCGCCAGCGGTTCAACCCCAAGTGCATATTGATCGCCGATGCCCGCCAGCAGCGCCTTGGCATCGCCGCCGAGGATATCGCCGAGCAGCCGCCGCTGTGCGGTCTTGTCCGCCAGGCCGAGCATATCGCGCACACGTGCCGCGGTTACTTTTCCGCCGTCCTCATGCGCCTTGTCGAGATCGGCGTGGGCAATCGCCTGGTCGAGGATCGACAGCCCGTCGCGCACCGAACCTTCCGCGGCGGCGGCAATCATGTGCAGCGCTTCAGCCTCCGCCTCGACGCCTTCCTTCTCGCAGATCGACCGGAAATGCGCTTCCAATTGCTCGGCATGGATGCGCCGCAGGTCGAACCGCTGGGTCCGGCTGAGCACGGTGACCGGCAATTTTTCGACTTCGGTGGTCGCGAACAGGAACTTCACATGCGCGGGCGGTTCCTCAAGTGTCTTGAGCAAGGCATTGAAAGCGTTGCGCGACAGCATGTGGACTTCGTCGATAATGTAGATCTTGTAGCGTGCGGACACGGCGGAATAGCGCACCGCCTCGATAATCTCGCGCACGTCGTCCACGCCGGTATGGCTCGCCGCGTCCATCTCGATCACGTCCATATGACGGCCCTCGGCTATCGCCACGCAGGGCTCGCATTTGCCGCAGGGATCGATGGTCGGCCCGCCCTGCTCGTCCGGCCCGATGCAGTTCAATGCCTTGGCGATCAACCGCGCGGTGGAGGTCTTACCGACCCCGCGAACGCCAGTCATCAGGAAGGCGTGCGCCAGCCGGTCCCGCGCAATCGCATTGGCCAGCGTGCGGACCATCGGTTCCTGCCCGATCAGCTGCGAAAAGGTCTGCGGTCGGTATTTGCGGGCGAGAACGCGGTAGGGCTGCGCATCGCTTGGTGGCGGGGCAGGCGCGGGGGATGCCGCCGGTTCGAGCGCTTCCCCGAACAGCGCCGATTGCCCCGCCGCCTCGAGCTCTGCAGCGGATACGGCATCTTCGCCCTGTTCAGAGGGCGCGGGTTCGCCTGACATGTCCCCAGAATCGTTCATGCAAGCTGTCTAATGGCTGCAGGCCTGCTTGTCGAAGGTTGCCCGGCAACTTATGCGCGGATGCAGAGAATTTCAGCTGCCCGTGGAGGCCCAATGCACCTGACTACCCGATTCGCCTTGCCGCTGCTTGCGCTGGCGGCCCATTGCCTTCCTGCTCAGGCGCTTGCGGCCCAGGATGGCGGCCCGGTCATCCCCCCTGCAAATGTTCTGGCGGCTATGTGCAAACCGCAAGGGGCGATGCAGTTCGCTTTCGGCCAGACCGGCGTGCCGGGCAGCACCCACGCGGAAGGTATGTTGGGCCGCGGATTTGCCGCAACACCGGCGATGGCACCGTTCCAGAGGGCGAAGCCGCGATCCACTGAATGGTCCGGTCACTTCATGGAAATGGCCTATTCCGTGCCGATCACCGACAAGGACGAAGCGCTGGCGATCATGGACGCAATCGGCGCGGCTCTGGAAGAAGCGGGATGGACAAAGGTCAGTTTTCCGCAAGACGATGCCCCGCTCTATCTCCTCCCCATCTCAGGATATGCTACCTTCGAACGGCCGGTTGAGGCCGAAACCGACCAGACACGTATCCTGATCGGCTTGGATCACCAATTGGGTGAACTGGTTCTCACCTGCGCGCGGGACGATCTGCTGCGCACCCATTTCAGTGAAGCGATGGGCAACCTTCCTCCCGGAACCCCCCGGCCGATGGTGCCTGAAATCGCGTTGCCCCAAGTCAAGGACGCAGCAAGCTGCAGCGACCCAGCCATGCTGGCCCAGATGGAGGAAATGCTTGCCACCAGCGAATTCGGAGATGAATTTCTGTCCACCATGGTCGCGCGCAGCAGCTATCGTGACCGTTTGACCACATGGATGTGGTGGAAGTTGGAAGAATCAGAAAAAATTTCGGTGGAGGACCTTCTCGAAATGATGTGGTCCTCAACCAGTGAAGGCAGTCCCGGTGGAAACCCCCTGGCCGCTCTGGAAATGATATCGGAAATGTTCCCGATCCTCGAGGGCGTTGCCGCAGCGGAAGAGACGCGCGATTCGCAGGCGGTGTGTCTCAGCCTGCTGCCTTTCCACGAATGGATCACGCAGGTCGACACGATTACTTTCAACCAGACCGAGGCGTTCCAGAGCAGGCTGTCGCACGAAGCCGCGCGGCTGGGCGTTTCCCTGGAATGATGGAGAAGGAGCCGGGCGACCCGCCGCAAATCGTTGTGGCTGCTTCCTTCCGGACCTGACCAGGTTGGCGAACGCAAACGTCCACCCGACTCCCGCGCGCCATATGGCGGGGTTGCCGAGAGATTTCAAGGGGCGGTAGCGCACCCCGCTGCAGCTAGGCTCACTTCGTTCACCAAGCTTCGCTGCCCCTCCGGTGCGGGAAGGGTGTGAGAGACATCGAAACCTAGCGGAAATTGTCGGCGTAGGCCTGGATCTTCATGGTCTTGGGCGGCGTGGCATGCACCCGCGCGGCAATGCCGTATTTCTCGGCATAGGCCTTCGCCGCGTCCTTGTCCGGGAAGGTGAGGCGCACCTGCGACTGGGTGTCGGAGCTGCCGGTCCACCCCATCAGCGGATCAGGCCAGCGCGCCTCCGACTGCTCGAATTCGAGCACCCAATTGTCGGTCTGCGCCCGGCCGGATTGCATCGCGTTTTTCGGGACCTGATAAATACGTGCTGCCATTTTCTCCTAGTCCCTCAAACGCCGGGCGCGCGCCATACGGCTCGCTTGGCTTCGGCCTGACCGGCCGGCGCGCAGTCGCGCTTGCGGTCCGATGTTACGGACCGAGCCTTTAAGTCAGCTTTGTTCCCTTGAAAAGGCGTTCCTGGTCTTCAGGCTCGGCTTTTCGGTCCAGGGCTCGTCCGGCCAGCGGTGGCGGGGATAGCGGCCCTTCATGTCCTTCACCACGTCGCGCCAGCTGCCGCGCCAGAAACCCGGCAGGTCCCGCGTCGCCTGAATCGGACGGCCCGCCGGGCTGGTCAGCTTGATCAGCAGCGGCGTAGGGCCTATCATCGGGTGGATATCCAGCCCGAACAGCGCCTGCACCCGCAATTGCACCGAAGGCGCGTCGGCCCCGGCATAATCGATCGGATGATGCGTGCCTGCTGGCGAGGCAAATTCGCGCGGGGCGAGGCGGTCGAGCTTCTGGCGGCTATCCCAATCGAGCAGGTTCAGCAGCGCCTCGGCAATTTTGCCGGGTGCCAGCGCGAGATCACGGCGACCGGCCAGTAGCGGGGCGAGCCACTGATCGGCGCTGTCCTTCAATTGTTCGATCGACAACGCCGCTAATCCGGTATGCCGCGCACGCGCCATCAGGCTTGCGGGCAGCAGCGCGGGCAAATCCTCGAGCGCTTTGGCAAGCAGCATTTCGGCCACCGCATCCCGGTCGGGCGATGGATCGGGGCCAGTCGCCAGCGTGATTGCGCCCAGCCGCCGCTCCAACCGCGCTTCCACCCGGCGCTCGGCGGAATTCCAGTTCAGGACCGAGCGCTTCTCGATGAGTTCGGCGAGGTGTTCCTCCACTTCCTGCGCCGTCAGCGCGGCAGCGGCGGTGATCCGCGCGCCTTTCGCCTGCCCCTGCGCATCGCCGATGACCAGCCACTCGGCACGTGCCAACGAGGACGCCGGATCGAGGAAATAGCCGCGCCCACCCGCGGAAAGCCAGCTTTCGCCCGCGGCATCGCGCCGCCGCGCGATATTGTCCGGCAGGGAATGGGCAAGGAACAGACCGGGGTTGAGGTCGCCGCCACCCTTGCCTCCGACCAATTCCTTTGCGCTCTGCGCCCAGCGGTCCGCCAGCTTGGCCGAAGCAGCCGCGCGGGGCGAGCGATCCGCGCCCCATCCGCCCAGTCGGTGGAGCAAATCCTCACCGCGCCCGCCCAGCCCGCGTTCCTGCAGCAGCAGCGCCAGCCGCGCGGCATCGCGCGCCTGCCCGGCCTTCGCCCCGAACAGCACCATAGCGCCGTGGACCGGGTCCATCGGCAGCGCGGCGACCTGCTTGCCCCATGCGGTAATCCGCCCATCACCGTCGAGCGCACCGAGCTTCGCCAGCCGGTCCCGCGCCGCCGCGACAGATGCAACCGGGGGAGGATCAAGCCATGCCAGCGAGGCAGGGTCGGCGGTGCCCCACCGCGCCAGCGACAGCATCAGCGGAGTCAGATCGGCAGTTTCCACTTCCGGCGGATCGAAAGCGGGGCGGCCCGGATGCGCGGCCTCTTCCCACAGACGGTAGGCTACGCCCGGCCCCAATCGCGCGGCGCGCCCTGCCCTCTGCGCCGCCGCCGCCTGGCTGGACCGGTGCGTCACCAGATGCGTAGTGCCCGCCGCCCTGTCGAATTCGGCGCGGCGGGAGATCCCGCTGTCGACCACCACAGACACGCCGTCGAGCGTCAGGGAGGTTTCGGCAATTGCGGTCGCCAGCACAATCCGGCGGCGGCCCTCGGGATCACGGCGGATCGCGCTGCGTTGGGCGGCTGGTTCGACCTGCCCGTGCAGCGGCAGGATCGGCGTACCGGGCAGCTTGGGTTCGATCCGTTCGCGCACCCGCTCGATTTCGCGGACACCGGGCAGAAAGGCGAGCAGATCACCTGTTTCGCTGCGCCATGCGGTCAGGATCGCGCTTGCTACCGCATCCTCGATCCGCAAATCGGGTTTTGCGCCCGGCCATTCGATCCGCAGCGGCCAGGCCTTGCCCTCGCTTTCGATAACCGGCGCATCATTGCCCAGCAGCCGCGCGAATCGCGCGCCGTCGATGGTCGCGGACATGACGCAGATGCGCAGATCCTCGCGCAGAACGCTGCGCGTTTCCAGCGCCAGCGCGAGTCCGAGATCGCTGTCGAGATGCCGCTCATGCGCTTCGTCGAACAACACCGCGCTGACCCCCGCCAACTCGGGATCATCGACGATCCGGTTCACGAAAATCGCCTCGGTCATCACCAGCACGCGGGTTTTGGCGGATTGCTTCGTGTCGAGCCGGGTGAGGTAGCCAATGGTCTCGCCCGGATTCTCGCCCAGCACTTCCGCCATCCGCTCCGCCGCCGCACGGGCCGCAACCCGGCGCGGGCTGAGCAGGATTATCGTGCCGCTACACCAGGCCTGATCCAGTAATGCTGGGGCAACCGCAGTGGTCTTGCCCGCACCCGGCGGCGCGACCAGCACTGCGGCACCGGGTGCGGCAAGCGCGTCCAGCACATCGGGCAGAACGGCGTGAATCGGGAGCGAATCCATTATCCCACACTTCCCGTCCGGCGTCGAAATCGCGGGCTCAATACCCCCGGGCGACGGCGAATTCTGCCGCTTCCGCCATTGCGGCGCGGGCCTTGCCGTCGGGGAAGATCGACAGCGACCCGATGGCGCGATTGGCGAAATGGCGAGCGCGGTCGCGGGTGGCCTCGACCGCGTCATACTTGCCGATCAGTTCGACTGCCTCGGCGAGATCATCCTTGCCGGTCCGGCGGCCGGATATGGCATCCTTCCAGAACTTGCGCTCGCTTTCGGTGCCGCGGGCATAGGCGAAGATCACCGGCAGCGTCATCTTGCCCTCGCGGAAATCGTCACCACGGTCCTTGCCCATTTCGGCGGCATCGGAATCGTAATCAATCGCATCGTCGACCAGCTGGAACGCGACGCCCAGATTGCGTCCGTAATCGTCGAGCGCCTGTTCCTGCCGCTCGTCGCATTCGGCCACCACCGCGGATATCCGGCTGGCGGCGGCGAACAGCGCGGCGGTCTTCGCGCCGATGATCTTGAGGTAGCGTTCTTCGCTGGTTTCGATCTGGCGCTGGGCGGTAAGCTGGTCGACCTCGCCCTCGGCAATGATCGCGCTGGCGCTGCTGAGGATTTTCAGGACTTTCAGGCTGCCATCCTCGACCATCAGTTCGAACGCGCGGCTGAACAGGAAATCGCCGACCAGCACGGTCGCCGGGTTGCCGAAGATGATGTTCGCCGCCGCCTTGCCGCGCCGCAGGTCCGACCCGTCCACCACATCGTCATGCAGCAGCGTCGCAGTGTGGATGAATTCGACCGAGGCGGCCAGTTTGTAATGCCGGTCACCCTGATAGCCGACCAGATGCGCCCCGGCGAGCGTCAGCATCGGGCGCAGCCTTTTGCCTCCGCCGGAAATCAGATGTCCGGCCAGTGCCGGAATGAGCGGAATTTCGCTCTGCATACGGTCCAGGATCACGGCATTCACCGCGTTCATGCCCGATGCAGTCAGGCCCAGCATCGGATCGAGCGTGGGACTGTCGGACGGTATTTCGCCGGGCTGCTTCCGCGGGAGAGGCACGATCTCTGCCGTCATAATCGTGGTGCAATCATAATGCTGTGCGACATGGGGGCGGCAAACTCGCTTGGCAAGCTTGGATTCCTTCCGGTGAGCGTGATAAGCGGGTGGTGATGACCGACACCGCCCCTTCTCTCGCTGCGAATCCGGCCCCGATTGCCGCGGACCCGCAGCTGGCCGCATTCCGGCGCAGCATCGACAATATCGATGCCGCCCTGATCCATATGCTGGCCGAACGTTTCCGGATCACTCAGGCAGTGGGCGAGTACAAGGCGCAGGCCGATCTTCCCCCATCCGACCCGGGGCGGGAAGAGCGGCAGATCGCTCGCCTGCGGATGAAGGCCGAAGAAGCACAGCTCGATCCCGAATTTTCGGAGAAGTTCCTCCGCTTCATTATCGACGAGGTGATCCGCCACCACCATCAGGCGCGCGGCGACTGAGCATTCGGCCGGGCTGCCATAGGTATTAATACTTGGCCAGAGCAGCATCCAGAATTCACCGAGGTCGGCGATAGTGTCGCCATGTTTTCTTACGCCACCCCAGGGGTCAAAGCAGCCACCGCCTGCAATCCGACCGGTCGCCGCGGTACTGCGCGGCTGCGGGTATCAATTCCGGCACGATTGATCCTGCGGGGCGGCAGCTGCGCCTGCGCGCTGGAAAGCATCTCGCAAACCGGTGCGCGGGTGGTGTGCAAAACGGCCGTCGATATCGGCGCGACAGGGGTTCTCCAATGCATGGAGTTGGACATTTTGTGCAGCGTAGTCCGCGTCGAGGGCGGGTACATCGGCCTGCAATTCGATGAAGACGTCGACGCGCAGGCGCTGCAAAAAATCCGCCAGCAGCATGACATCCTGATCAATACGCGCATTTGCAACAATCGGCTTCATGCCAAGCGGTGGGCCACCGGCGTCGATAGCTAGTCGCCGTTACCCCGCGCGCGGCAGGATCAGCTTGACCAGCAAGCCGCCGAGATCCTCGCTTTCGTCAAGTTCGACCCCGCCCCCGTAGATTTCCGCCACGTCGCGTACAATGGCCAGGCCGAGGCCGGTGCCGGGTTTACCCGTATCGAGCCGCGCACCGCGGTCGAAGATTTCGGCGCGGCTGTCTTCCGGAATACCTGTCCCGTCGTCCTCCACCCAGATGACGCATTGCGCCCGTTCCGGCTCTGCATCGACGGTCACGAACACACTGCCGCCGCCATATTTCGCGGCATTTTCGATCAGATTGCCAAGAATTTCGTCAAGGTCCTGCCGTTCGATCGCCACCCGCGCGCTCCGGTTGCCGTCGAGATCGAAGCGGCAGCCGGGATAGAGCCGCTCCACCGCGCGGCGCACGGCTTCGGCGCTTTCCCACACCTGCGTCTGGGCGTGTCCGACCGCGCGCCGCCCGACCGCGCGAGCCCGCGCCAGATGGTGATCCACATGACGGCGCATGGTGGTCGCTTCACGGATGACGGTATCGGGCAGGTCGGCGGCCTTGGCGGTCGCGGCATTGTTGATCACCGTCAGCGGCGTTTTCAGCGCATGGGCCAGATTGCCGGCATGGGTACGCGCTTCCTCCGCCTGTTTCTGCGAATGGGCCAGCAGCGCGTTCAGTTCTTCCACCAGCGGCTGGACTTCCAGCGGCAGCGGATCGGTGACCCGGTTCGATCCGGTGGTGCGGATGGTCTGGATCGCTTCCTTCACCCGGCGCAGGGGCCGCAGGCCGTAATAGCTCTGCAGCATCGCCATCAGGAACAGGCCCAGGCCCAGAATGGCAAAGCTGTAGACCAGGATCGACCGGACCCGGCTGATCTGGAAATCCAGCTCCTCCCGGGCGGACGCCACCGCAAATGTCCACTTCGTATCGCTATCCGGCAGGATAACCGTGCGCTCGACGATCCGGATCGGCTCGTCGGCGAATTGGAAACTGTCGTAGAAATGCGGATCGTCATCATTATGCGGCGGACCGAGCTGGAGGGTGCGGTCCCACAGCGATTGCGAGGGCTTGGTTTCGAGGGAATAGGACCCGAACCCCTCGCGCCCTTCCGCGCTGATCTGCCAGTAAAGCCCGCTGCCGGGTTCCAGGAAGCGCGGTTCGCCGATCGGCCGGTTGAAGAACACTTCGTCGTCCGGTCCAATTTCGGACACCACGATCATGGTGTTGAGCAGATAGCCCAGTTGCGCGTCGAAATTGTCCTCCACCAGATTGGCCAGCGTCCGGTCGAGCGCCCAGCCCCCGCCAAGCAGCAGCACGCTGATCCAGCCCGCCGCGATCAGCATCATCCGGCGCGACAGGCTGCCGGTGTGCGGCGCGGCTATCGCGGCGTTTTGATCGATCCGCGGCGTATCACGCTGGCTGCCGTCTGCGCCCATCGGCAAACCGGTTTCAGGACGCGCGCGGCTGGTCGGCCGGGTCGTCGAGACTGTAGCCGAGGCCGCGGATGGTGGTGATCACATCGGCCCCAAGTTTTTTCCGGATACGGGTGACGAAGACTTCGATGGTGTTGGAATCGCGGTCGAAATCCTGATCGTATATATGCTCGATCAACTCGGTCCGGCTGACGACCTTGCCCTTGTGATGCATCAGATAGCTGAGCAGCTTGTATTCCTGCGCTGTCAATTTGACCGGCTCCCCGGCCAGCGT
>NZ_JAXMJI010000078.1:0-9059 GCF_034376665.1 Allopontixanthobacter sp.
CTGTTCGGCATGGTCGGGATGATCCTGCAGCATTACGGCGACACGTCCGGTCAGCACGGACCTGTCGAGTTCGCGGTACTGCTTGCCGACGAACAGCAGCGGTGCTCTTTCCAGCAACGCACGGCGACCGGAAGAATAGGCCACCACTGCCCCTTCCGGCGCGGCAATGGCCCGGCCGGCGCGGTAATACCGGACCGTGCTTTGCGCCGGGACACTGCCAGCCACTCTGACCGGGGCGAGCCAGGGATTGGCGGGATTGTTGGTCCCGCCTTCCAGTCCGGCAGCCTGCCATGCACCCACGAGGTATTCCAGCGTCCTGGTTTCACCCGCCGTGCCGGGCGCACGGCCTTCGAATTCATCGCTGGCGAGGACCGCGATATGCCTGGCGAGATCGGCTTCGATTGCGGACAAATCGTTCGACGGACCCGCCGGTCCGGCAGGCGGCATCGTGGCGCAGGCGGCCAGGGCAAGGCAAACGCCTGCGGCCAGCAGCAACCTGCCCGTGTTCCAAGCGCCCCCGATGTTCAAGACTGGTCTGTACCCCGAATCCGGACCGCTGCGCGATCACCTGTGCATCCGCACCGATTACTCCGCCGTCCAGCCGCCATCAATACTCCAGTTCGCGCCGGTCACATTACCCATCTCGGGGCGGCAGAGAAACACTACCAGCGCGCCGACTTCATCGGGCTGGACGAATTTCTTGGTCGGCTGTTTCGCCAGCAGGACATCGTTGATCACCTGATCGCGGGTCAGCCCGCGCGCTTTCATCGTATCGGGAATCTGCCCTTCGATCAGCGGCGTCCAGACATAGCCGGGACTGATGCAATTGGCGGTCACCCCGGTCTGCGCCAGTTCCAGCGCGATGGTCTTGGTAAAGCCGTCGAGGCCGTGTTTGGCGGCGTTATAGGCGCTCTTGAACGGCGATGCGGTCTTGGAATGGGCGCTGGCCGTGTTGATGATCCGGCCCCAGCCGCTTGCCTTCATGTGCGGAACAGCGAGCCGGACGGTATGAAACGCCGCGGTCAGATTGAGGGCGATGATCGCGTCCCATTTGCCGATGGGAAATTCCTCCACCGGCGCGACATGCTGCATCCCGGCGTTGTTGATCAGGATATCGACCGGACCTGCGCCGCGCATCAGATCCTCGCATCCTGCGGCGGTGGTCAGGTCGGCAGCGACGTGAGCCGCGCCCAGCTCCTCGCACAGGCGGGCGATTTCACCGGCGTCGCCGAATCCGTTGAGGACAATCTCCGCCCCCTCCGCCGCCAGAGCCCGCGCCATGGCGAGGCCGATGCCGGAAGTGGAACCTGTAACAAGTGCGCGTTTGCCGGAAAGGAACATGGAATATCCTCGAGATACGGGCGAAAGAAGGGTTGGAAATGCCGTTTTTGCGGGGCATGATCCGCCTGTCCAGTAATAACGCCGTGGCCGCAGTCCTTGGCCCGGTTTTCAACTTCTCTGTCGCAAGGGACGTGCAATGAAACTCAACCGGTTCAATCCAGGCAGCATTCGTGTTCGCGGCGGGGGTTCCTCCGGCGGGGGCTTTCCCGGTGGCGGCGGGGGCAAGATCGGCTGCGGAACCATCGTGGTCGCGGCGGTCGCCTATTTCGCGTTCGGCGCCGACCCGATGCAGACCATCGGCGCCATCGGAGAAATGCAGAACGGCGCGCCAAGTCAGCAGACCGCCGGGCCCGAGGGCACCGAGGTGTGCGAGACTGGCCCCTATGCGCTGGAAGCGTGCAATGCGCTCGGATCGCTCAACGAAACATGGCAGCCGCTGTTCAGCGAGGCGAACATTGCGTTCCAGCAGCCCGTTCTGACCCTGTTCAGCGGCGGCACCAGGTCCGCCTGCGGCGCGGCGTCAAGCGCGATGGGACCGTTCTATTGCCCCGCCGATCAGGGCATTTACATCGACACCAGCTTCTATGACACGATGGAGCGGCGGCTCGGCGCGGGCGGCGATTTCGCGCGCTATTACGTGATGGCGCACGAATACGGGCATCACATCCAGAACCTGACCGGAATGGCCAACCAGATTCGCAGTGTCCAGTCGCAGAGGCCCGCGCGGGCGAACGAATTGCAGGTGCGGATGGAACTGCAGGCCGATTGCTACGCCGGGGTCTGGGCCGGGCTCAACCGCAATCTGATCGAACCGGGCGACATGGAAGAAGGCATGACCGCCGCCGCCGCCATCGGGGACGATACCTTGCAGCGCAGCTCGGGCCAGCGGGTCAGCCCGGAAAGCTTCACTCACGGCACCAGTGCCCAGCGGATGGAATGGCTGCAACGCGGCCTGCAAACCGGCGACGAGGACCAGTGCGACACCTTCGCGGATTTGCAGGGTTAGAACTGCAGCGGCCCGACCCTATGAGGGGCCGGGCCGAATAATGCACGGGGGATGATTTCGGACTTCAGTCGCGGGAATTCCAGTCGGCAATCGCTTCGTCCAGCGATTTGAGCACTTCGGCGCGAATATCGTCCTGCATGTCCTTGTTCCGGGCAATTTCTGCCCGCGCTTCCATGAGTCCGGCGAGCGTGCTTGCCATCATGTCACTCTGGCAGAAAGCGGCGCCTTTCTGGCCTTCCTTGCAGTCCATTGCGAACCGGGTGATTTCGCCATTATCGTTCCGGAAGATCATCATTTCCTTCTTCGCATTGGCCAGTTCGCGCTTCACTTCAACCATAGTCTCCCGCACTTGGCGGCGGATTTTGACGCGTTCTTCATCGGACAATCCCTTGCCGCTGATCCGGTCTCCGTGCGGGGCCCAGGTCAATGCCTTCGGAGCGCCCGCGGCATTTGCCGGACCGTGGCCACTGAAGAGCAACATGCGCCGCTCCTTCCGGTCACCCGGCGCCGCGGCATCGCCATCCTTGCTACGCATCACGATCACTCGGCGCACTTGGCCCGAACCGTCATCCTTCGCTTCGATATCGTCGAATAGCGTATCGAATTCGCCGCTCGCGACCATTTCTTCAGCCGATGGCGGCAGTGGCGGTGCCGGCGGCTCGGGCGGCTGTGGTGCGTCCGGTGCCTGCGGCGGCAAAGGCGGTGCGGGCGGAACCGGCGGCTGCTCAGCGGTTGCGTCGCGGCCGCTCCTGGCTTCCGCATAGGAAATGGAGGCAGTCAGCGGCAAAGCCAACAGGCTGGCACCGATCAGAAGGCGCCCGGCAAGGCGGCGGCGCGGGGAAATATCGGACATGGAAATACTCCTCAAACGGTGGATGATACTCTTTTCACCAAGCACCGGGCAGGCCATCGGCGCGGCCAGGGCAAGATGCGGGCCGGCGGCGAAACCGGCGATTGTCTGGGCATAGGCGGCCCGGTCCTGCGCGCTCCTCCGGGCGATCACCCGGGCATCGCAGGCTGCCTCCTGATCGCGCCGCAATGCGCGCCAACCAAGCCAGGCGAGCGGATTGAACCAGTGGAGCGCGAACAGCGGCTGCACGGCCATATTGGCCAGCAGGTCGCCGCCCGAATGGTGCGCCAGTTCGTGCGCCAGCGCAAAATCGCGCTGCTCGCGGTCATACAGCGCCATGAACCCCGGCGGCAGGGCGACGACCTTGTCGAACACTCCGAAGGCCAGCGGAGCGGTTGCCTGCGGCGTTTCGATCAGCCGCACGGCGCCCGCCTCTCCCACCGGGCGGCCTTGGGCGAGCAGACTGCGGCGCATCCGGAAATAGCCGGAAAAGCGCACCACCAGAAAGATCGCCGCTCCGGCCAGCCATACGGTGAGCAGGATCGCGGCAATCGGCAGCGCGGACGCAGCGGGATCGGCGGCGACACTCGCGGCCTGCGCCGTGGGAAGTGCTGCCAGCTCGGCACTGTATTCGACGGTCGGAAGAATGGTTTGCTCCGGCGCGCCCCCGCCGAATGCTAGGCAAGCCGGCAGCACCAGCGGCGGCATGATCAGCCGCAGCAACGGCAGCGCCCACAGCGCATAGGCGGCCTTGGCCCCGAAATGACGCCCAACGGGGCGGCGGACCAGCAGGACCAGGCCGATCAGCGCACCGGTCCAGAGCAAGGTTTCGACAAGCCACTCGGTCATTTGCGCAGCTCCTTCAGCAAGGCTTCCATCTCTGCCAGATCATCCTCGGTCAGCGCCTCGGCTTCGGCCAATTGCGCAAACAGCGGTGCCGCGCGCCCGCCGAACAGCCGGTCCACCAGGCGGCGCGACTCGGAGCCGGTATATTCGTCCTTTTCCAGCAAGGGAGTATAGAGGAAACGTCGCCCGTCGGGCTCGGTCGCAACCGCATTCTTGGCGACCAGCCGGGACAGCAATGTCTTGACCGTGGCGAGGCTCCAGTCCCGGCGGGAACAGACTTCCTCGCAGATTTCGAGCGCGGTTTGCGGGCTGCGTTCCCACAGCGATTCCATCACCGCATATTCGGCTTCCGAAATCCGTTCGGGACCGCTGTCCCGCGTTTCGTCACTCGCCACCGGCATTTCCCAGCCTCCCCAGTCCCAGGCAACCGCCTGTGTGATTACATCTGTAGTTGATGACTACAGATGTAATCTGAATGCCTGATGAATAGCCCGCAAAACAGGAAAAAGCCGGGACGAGCCAAACAAAAAGGCCGGAGCAATCGCCCCGGCCCTTTCATGTTACGTTAGTCCCGAATACCCTCTAATCCGGATCAATACACCCGCTTTTTCGGCTTGATGTACTCCACATCGTCGGTGAGCGTGTATTCGTGGACCGGGCGGTAATCGATTTTTACCTCGCCGCCTTTGCCGCCCCAGCCTTCGAACCACACGGCGGTGTGCTTCATCCAGTTGGTGTCGTCGCGGTCGGGGAAATCCTCGTGCGCGTGGGCGCCGCGGCTTTCCTTGCGGTTGGCGGCGCTGGCGATGGTCACGCTCGCCTGCGCCATCAGATTGTCCAGTTCCAGCGTTTCGACGAGGTCCGAATTCCAGATCAGCGAGCGGTCGGTGACGTGGACATCCTCCAGCCGCTTGTTGGTCTTCTGCATCATCGCGACGCCTTCTTCGAGCAGCGCGGTGTCGCGGAAAACGGCGCAGTGTTTCTGCATCGTCTTCTGCATTTCGGCGCGCACTTCCGCGGTTGGCGATCCGCCCTTGGCGTTGCGGAAATAGTCGAGCCGGCCCAGCGCCATGTCCGCGCTGTCTTTCGGCAGCTCTGCCTGGGCGGAACCCGGCTTGATCAGCTCGGCCAGCCGGTGACCGGTCGCGCGGCCGAACACCACCAGATCGATCAGCGAGTTCGAGCCGAGACGGTTCGCGCCATGTACCGAAACACACGCCGCTTCGCCGACGGCGAACAGGCCCGGAACCACGGTTTCCGGATTGCCATCCGCCCCGATGGTCACCACTTCGCCGTGATAATTGCAGGGAATTCCGCCCATGTTGTAATGCACCGTCGGGGTTACCGGCAGCGGCTGGCGGGTCAGGTCCACTCCGGCAAAGATCTTGCCGCTCTCGGTGATGCCCGGCAGCCGTTCGGCCAGCACGGCAGGGTCGATATGGTCGAGGTGCAGGAAGATATGGTCGCCGTCCGGCCCCACGCCCCGCCCTTCGCGCATTTCCAGCGCCATGCTGCGCGATACGACATCGCGGCTGGCAAGATCCTTGGCGCTCGGCGCATAGCGTTCCATGAACCGTTCGCCTTCGGAATTGGTCAGATAGCCGCCCTCGCCCCGCGCGCCTTCGGTAATCAGCACACCCGCGCCGTAAATCCCGGTGGGGTGGAACTGGACGAATTCCATGTCCTGCAGCGGCAGACCCGCCCGCAGCACCATCCCGCCGCCGTCACCGGTGCAAGTGTGGGCGGAAGTCGCGGTGAAATAGCAGCGGCCGTAACCGCCGGTTGCCAGCACCACCGATTGCGAACGGAAGCGGTGGATCGAACCATCGTCCATGCATAGCGCGATCACGCCGACGCATCTGCCGTCCTTCATGATCAGATCGATGGCGAAATATTCGATGAAGAAATCCGCCGCGTATTTCAGGCTCTGCTGATACAGCGCGTGGAGCATGGCGTGGCCGGTCCGGTCCGCTGCGGCGCAGGTGCGCTGAACCGGGGGCCCCTCGCCCATGTTCTGCATGTGCCCGCCGAACGGCCGCTGGTAAATCGTTCCGTCTTCATTGCGGGAAAACGGCACGCCGGCGTGTTCCAGCTCGTACACCGCCTGCGGGGCCTCACGCACCAGATATTCGATTGCGTCCTGATCGCCCAGCCAGTCGGCACCCTTGACCGTGTCGTACATATGCCACGACCAATGGTCAGGCGTGTTGTTGCCCAGCGAGGCGGCGATGCCGCCCTGCGCAGCGACCGTGTGCGAGCGGGTCGGGAAGACCTTGGAGATATTGGCGGTGCGCAGGCCGGATTCGGCAGCGCCCATCGTGGCGCGCAGGCCGCTGCCGCCCGCACCGACGACGACAACGTCATAGGTGTGGTCGATGATCTTGTAGGCCGGTGCCGAGTTGGGGGCGGATGCCATTAAAGTGCTCCTCCAAGAGCAAGACGGACAATACAGAAAATGCCGAACGCGCCGCCGCCGATGGCAGCCAGGTTGAGCAGCAGCAGCACGGCGAATTTATTGCCCGCATCGTGAACATAGTCTTCGGCCAGCACCTGCAGGCCGAGCCGCGCGTGCCAGAATGTGCTGATGATCAGCAGCACCATCGCGGTCGCCGGGACCGGCCTCGCCAGATATTCGCTGACCGAAACGTAACCGAGGTCCGGCAATAGGACCAGTGACGTCACGAACCACAGCACCAGCAGCAGATTGCCGACCGCGGTGAAGCGTTGCAGCAGCCAGTGATGCGCGCCTTCGTGCGAGGAGCCGAGGCCGCGTACGCGGCCGATCGATGTTCCGTTACCCATGGTTCCGTATCCTCACTTGAGTAGCAGCAGCGCCCAGAAACCAGCCGTCAGCACAATGCCGATAACCGGGCTGGCGACCGACCAGAATTTGTTGGTATCCAGTTCGTAGCCCGCGCCGATATCCATCACGAAATGGCGCAGGCCCGAACACATATGCGAAAAAAAGGCCCAGCTGATGCCGATCAGGACCAGCTTGAGCACGATCTTGATCACCGAGGCGATAATCGCCGCGCCGCTCCATTCGAGGGTGCCGAGGTCCGGCCAGACCCATCCGGCGAACGCGGCATAGGCTTCCGGCCCGCTGGCCAGGGCGCCCAACCACCACAGCAGGATGCCCAGACCCGCCAGCGCCATCCCGTCCCCGGTCACCCGGTGGAGGATGGAAACCACCATGTGCGGGCCCCATTTCCAGATCTGCAGATGCGGTGATAGCGGGCGCTGTGCCATGTGACGTTTCCAATATCCAACCTGTGGCGCCTTCCTTAGCGAAACGCCGTACATAGGCAAGACGTGCAAATTTGCGGATTGCCAACCGGTTGCTTCCGCTCGACAAGGCGGCCAGGTTTAGGGGCCAGGTTTCGGGGCCAGGTTTCGGGGCCAAGTTTCGGGGCCAGGTTTCAGGATAGCCCCAGTTTCGGGATAGTAAGGCGATGACAAATATCCTCCTCACGGGTTCGAGCCGCGGAATCGGCGCGGCCATTCGCGCCCAATTGGCCGTGCGCGGGGCGAAGGTCGTCGGCCACGCCACGCGCGCGCTGGACGCCGATACTCTCGCCGCCGACCTTTCGGATGCAGCGGCACCCAAGGAATTATGGGACGAGGCGCTGGGACGCTGCGGGGGCCGGGTGGACGTGCTCGTCAACAACGCCGGTATGTTCGCCGCCAACCCGGTCGATGACGGGGACCTGCAATGGCTCGACCGGTGGGAGGAAACATTGCGCGTCAATCTGACTGCCGCCGCGCAATTGTCCCGCTTTGCGGTGCGCCACTGGCAGGAATCCGGCAATTCTGGCCGCATCGTCCACATCGCCAGCCGTGCCGGACACCGCGGCGATTCGCCTGCGCACTGGCATTACGCGGCGGCCAAGGGCGGGATGCTGGCAATGCACAAGACCATCGCCCGTGCCTATGCCGCCCAGGGTATCCTCAGTTTCGCGATCACTCCGGGATTTACCGACACCGCCATGGCGGACGATTACCTCGCCAGCCGCGGCGGCCCGGGTCTGCTGGCGGACATCCCGCTCGGCCGTGTCGCCACACCGGAGGAAATTGCGCGCATCGCGGTGTTCTGCGCGCTCGACGCCCCGCCCAGCATGACCGGCACGACCATCGACGCCAATGGAGCAAGCTATGTTCGTTAGAATCGCTTTTGCCGCAGCGCTCGCCCTCACAGGCTGCACCGGCGTGGCTGCGCAACCTGTGGTATCGGCCGATACAGCTCCCGACATGGCGGAATGGTTCGCGGCTTGCGAGGACTGGGACAAATGGGACAAGGCAGCCCCGCCGTTCCTTGTCCATGGCAATAGCTATCACGTCGGAACCTGCGGCATTTCCGCCATTCTGATCACCGACCCCAAGGGACATATCCTGATCGATAGCGGCACGCAGGAGGGCGCCAAGATTGTCCTCGCCAATATCCGCGCGCTCGGCTTCAGGCCCGAGGAGATCAAATTCGTGCTTTCGAGCCACGAGCATTATGACCATGTCGGGGGCATGGCAGCGATACAGCAGGCCACCGGCGCGCGCGTAATTGCTGCGACCGACGTCGCCGCCAATGTCCTGCGCAGCGGCGAAGATTCCGATGAGGATCCGCAATCGGGCGATCATGCTCCCTTCGCGCCAGTGCCGAATGTCGAGGTGATGGAATCCCTGACTGTCGAAACTGGCGACCTGATTTTGACTCTGGTCCCCACGCCCGGCCACACTCCGGGCGCGGCCAGCTGGCAATGGGAGAGCTGCGATGAGGCGGGCGATTGCCGCACCATCGTCTATGCCGACAGCCTGTCACCCGTGAGCAGCGACGATTACCGCTTCTCCGACCATCCGGCCTATCTCGGGTATTATCGCGAAAGCCTTGCCCGCGTCGCAGCGCTCGATTGCGATATGCTGCTCACGCCGCACCCGTCTGCGAGCAGGATGCGCGACAAGCTGGCAGCGGGCGACCTCGCATCCGGCATGAATTGCCGCCAATTTGCCGCCTCCATCACAGATAGG
>NZ_JAXMJI010000079.1:0-3272 GCF_034376665.1 Allopontixanthobacter sp.
TAGGCTCGACGCGCGGCTGGCCGAAGAAGCCGCCGCGCAATGACCTGGAAACTGACTGCCTTCGCGCCCAAGAAGATCGTCCAGGCCGCGCTGCTCGCGCATGACGAGCTGGAGGAATGGGATGCGGAGCTGGTCATTTCCGGCAGCGAAGTGGCCGAGGACCGGCCGCAGGATTGGGTGCTGGAGGCTTGGTTCCCGCGGCGGCCGGGCAAGGCGGAGAAATCCGCGCTGGCCGGGCTGTTTTCCGGCAAACCTCCTGTATTCGGCGTCGAAAAGCTGCCCGAAACCGACTGGCTCACCCTCAGTCAACAGGGAATGGAGCCGATCCGCGCGGGGCGGTTCCACGTTCGTACGCCGGATCATCCCGCCTGCACCGATCCGGGGGTGACCGATCTGGTGATCCCCGCCAGCCAGGCGTTCGGCACCGGCCAGCATGAAACAACCGCCGGCTGCCTCGCCATGCTGACACACATGAAGCGCAGCGGCGTGATCGCGCGCAACATCGCCGATATCGGCAGCGGCACCGGCCTGCTGGCCTTCGGCGCGCTGGACCTGTGGCCCCGGGCACTCGCGCTCGCTACCGACATTGATCCGGTGTGCGCGCCGGTGATGGCGGAAAATTGCGCCGCCAACGGCGTCCGCATCGGCGGTCGGGCGGGCGAATTGACGCTGGCAATAGCCGACGGCATGGACCACCCGCTGATCGCCGCGCGCGCACCCTATGACCTGCTGATCGCGAATATCCTCGCAGGTCCGCTGGTGGAGCTTGCACCGGACTTTGCCGCCCATGTGCTGCCCGGCGGCAATCTGGTGCTCGCCGGCCTGCTGGAAACGCAGGAGGCCGCAGTCCGAAGGGCTTACCGCAAATCCGGGTTCCGGCTCGCCGCGCGGCTGGTCAATGGCGACTGGTCGATCCTGTGGCTGCGCAAGAGACCGGACTGGTCCCCGCAATGACCCGCTCCGCCCTGCCCCGATTTTTAGCCATCGCGGCGAAATGGGCGGGCCGGATGGTATTGGCGCTGGCGGCGCTCGTGATCCTGTTCCTGCTCAGCGCCTGGATCGGCGGCGCCATTCCCCGCAATGCCGGTTGGACGGAGCCCGACACCGGTGTGACGATCATGGTGGAGACCAACGGCATCCACACCGCGCTGGTCCTGCCGCTGGTCACTCCGGAAAAGGACTGGCGCAGCGACTTTCCCGCCAGCGATCTGCCCGCATCGGGGCGCGACTACACCCATATCTCGGTGAGCTGGGGCGAGCGCGAGGTGTTCCTGGGCACGCCAACATGGACCGACCTCTCCCCGCTCACCGCGCTGCGCGTAGTCACAATCGGCGGAGACAGCCTGCTGCACGTCGCCCATTACGTCCGCCCCGCGCCGAGCGATACCGCCCGGCCCCTGCGCGTATCGGCCCGGGAATATGCACTGATCGTCGAGCAGATCGAGGCCGCGCTGTATGAAGCGGACGGCCGTTCGGTCTTCCCCGGCTACACCGATCAGGACGTCTTCTACGACGCCGCCGGAAGGTACGATATGACCAAGACCTGCAACCAGTGGACCAGCGACACGCTGGCGGCGGCGGGTGTCAGGACCGGCTGGTGGACACCCATGGTCGGCGGCGTAATGCGCTGGGTTCCGCGTCCCGGAGAGTAGTCACACCCGGCAAAACACCCTCACCACGCCGCAGCGACAATCGCGGCCCACGCGACCTCGTCGATCACTTCCACGCCCAGATCGGCGGCCTTTTTCAGCTTCGATCCGGCCCCCGGCCCAGCGACCACCAGATCGGTTTTCGCGCTAACCGTTCCCGCCGCTTTCGCGCCCAGCCGTTCGGCCTGCGCCTTCGCCTCGTCGCGGCTCATGGTTTCCAGCTTGCCGGTGAACACCACGGTCTTGCCGGTGACCGGGCTGTCCGCGGTCTCGACCACGTAAGGCGGCGGGCTGACTTCGCTCAGCAGATCGTCCCACACCGCCCGGTTGTGTTCCTCGTGGAAGAAATCGCCCAGCGCCTGCACAACGGCGGGGCCGATGCCATCGATGGTGTTCAATTCTGCGAGAGCGTCCTCATTCCCCGCCCGCGCCTTTTCCGCCAGCTCGCGCAGCGCTGGCAGAGTGCCAAATCGCTTCATCAGATCCCGCGCCGTGACCGCACCGACATGGCGAATACCCAAGCCGAACAGCAGCCGCGCCGCGTCGGGCGAGCGGCGGTTTTCCACCGCTTCCAACAGCTTATCCACAGACTTATCCTGCCACCCGTCGAGCGCCAGAATGTCGTCCTTCCGGTCCCTCAGCCGGAATATATCGGCGGGGCTTTCGAGCCAGCCCAGCGCAAAGAACTGGTCGATGGTCTTCTCCCCCAACCCGTCGATATCCAACGCGCCGCGGCTGACGAAATGTTTCAACCTTTCCGTGCGTTGTGCGGGACATATCAGACCGCCTGTGCAGCGCACATCGACCTCGTTCCGATCATCCTGAGCCTGTCGAAGGGCGGCGACGGCCTCGCTGCCGCATTCGGGACAATGGTCGGGAAAGACATAGGGATCGCGCGGTACGTCACGGGTCAAATTCTCGACCACTTGCGGGATGACATCGCCGGCCCGCTGCACCACCACCCGGTCCCCCGGGCGCACCCCCAGCCGGGCGATTTCGTCGCGATTGTGCAGCGTAACATTGGTCACGGTAACCCCGCCGACCAGCACCGGAGCGAGGCGGCCCACCGGTGTCAGCTTGCCCGTCCGCCCAACCTGGATATCGATCTGTTCCAGCGTGGTTTCCGCCCGTTCCGCCGGGAATTTCCGCGCGATTGCCCAGCGCGGTGCCTTGGCGACAAAGCCCAGCCGCGCCTGATAATCCAGCCGGTCCACCTTGTAGACCACGCCGTCGATTTCATAGGGCAGGGCTTCCCGCTCCCCGCCAATCCGGTCATAGGCGGCGATCATTTCCTGCAGGGAAGTGACGCGCTGGAAAAACGGGGAGACCGGCACGCCCCAGGCCTTGATCTGTTCCATCACCTCCAGCTGTGTTTCGCCAGGCACCGCCGACGCCGCGCCCCAGCCATGCGCCCAGAATTTGAGCGGCCGTTTCGCAGTTACGCTGGCATCTTTCTGGCGCAAAGACCCGGCGGCGGCGTTGCGCGGGTTGGCAAACAGCTTGCCGCCCGCTGCCGCCTGCGCCGCGTTCAGCGCCAGGAAGTCCGCCCGGGACATATAGACCTCACCGCGGATTTCGAACACTTCGGGGACATCAGAGCCACCACCCCCAACCCCTTCCTCT
>NZ_JAXMJI010000080.1:0-44297 GCF_034376665.1 Allopontixanthobacter sp.
CCCCACGGGAGAACGCGTGCAGCAATAAGCGGGCGATCGAGCGGTGGTCCTGAAAATGCCCTATCGCGCTGCAAAACCAGCGCTGCACGGTGGGCACCATGATTGCCCCGACAATCGCGGCGGCGGTTGCCGAAAACAGGATCAACCGGAAATCGCCCAGCAGGTGACTCCCCGTTCCCGCTGCCAACGCATTCTCGATACGTTTGGCAAGGAACGGTCCCAGGAAACTGTTGGAGAGACGCGAAACCAGCACCAGAACATTAAACAGAGCGAAGGACATCGCGATACGGCGGGTCCTGACGCCTGCAATGCGCGCCGAATATGCGAGTGCACCAATTAGATGTATGCCGAAGGTCAGGAAGCATATGACGAAAAGCTGGATGTCCATGCGTACTCTTTCCGCGAGAGGGTGATTGCCCTAGTCGAGCGCTGGGCTTTATGGGATGAAAATGGAATTGACCACTCGCAACCGCATTGAGAGCACGCCGAATGTCGTTTGATCAGGCGGCAATCATGTTGATCCTTGGAACCATGCTGGTTGTTTACGCAAGCGAACGGTTCCGGGTGGAAGTCGTCGCCATGAGCGGCCTTGCCGCGGCATTCGTTATCGGCGTCGTTCCCGGCACTTCGGTGTTCGCGGGGTTCGCCAGCCCCGCAGTCATCACCGTCGTCGAAATACTGCTGGTCGTTGCCGCGCTTGCCAATGCGCGATCGCTCGACGGCATATCCCGGCGATTGACCGCCAGGCTCAAAAGCGAGACCGCGGTTATCCTTTTCCTGTGCGTGGCTGGGGCAGTGATTTCGGTCTTCATGAACAACATCGGCGCGCTCGCCCTGATGTTTCCTATAGCGATCTCGCTCTGCGCCAGGGCGGGCATAGCTCCGGCTCGCGTCCTGATGCCCCTATCCTTCGCTACGTTGCTTGGCGGGATGTGTTCGCTGACCGGGACGCCGGCCAATCTGGTCGTCAATGAATGGATGGCTGCGGAGACGGGCCGCAACCTGGGGTATTTCGAACTGGCACAGGTCGGCGGGCCGCTTGCCGTCTTCGGAATTCTTTGCCTCGTTCTGGTCACGCCGCGCATATTCACCCGTTTCGCAGCAAGTGATGGATCGCCAAGTGACGCAGGTCCATCCGATTTTCTGGCAGAGCGTATGCTAGCCAGCAGTTCCCGATTCGTTGGCCTGCATATTGCAGAATTCGAACTAAAGAGCGCACTTCGCATTCACGGAGTCGTTCGGCACGGGGCCCATGTCTTCGCTCGCCGGCAGGATATCGTCCTTTCAGCGGGCGACATACTCATGGTCGAAGGCGCTATCAGCCTGCTGGAGGAGTTGGAAGGCGATGGTGAGATCGAACCGCCGTACCACCATTCCGACGAGGAAACAGTCGAGCTCATCGTCATGCCGGACAGTCTATTGCTTGGCTCGCGGGTCGAAGATCTCGAGGCCTTGTCAGGGCCGTCGGTCCGCGTCGCTGCCTTGGCCAGTCGCCGGGGCCGAATCGAGGGGCGGTTTGCCGATCTGCCGCTATCCATGGGCGATGTTATTGTCCTGACAGGCGCACGCGAGGCTATTCGTCAGCTTGCCGGAGAGTGCGGGCTGCTGGCACTATCGCCAAGACGTTTGATGCGTCGGCAGAAAAATGCGCTTGCCGGCGTCGGTCTTTTCGCGATCGGGGTACTCGTCACGGCATTCGGGCTGTTACCCGTCGAGGTCGCTTTCGGAGCGGTCGTCCTGGCTTTGGCCATGACGGGCATTCTCAATCTTCGGACCGCACTTGCCGATGTAAATTGGGGCATCGTAATACTGCTCGCCTGCATGATACCCTTGGGCCTTGCGGTTGAAGAGACCGGCGCGGCGCGGGTGATCGCGGACCATCTTGCGGACCTTCTCCCCTTTGGCGAGCCATTGGTGGTCGTGCTCGCCGTTCTTGCAATGGCTGTGGCGATCACACCTTTCGTGGACAACGTTTCAACCGCCGTGGTGCTGAGCCCGATTGCCGCTGGGCTTGCCACGCGAACGGGAACCCCGGTCGAGCCGCTTCTGATCGCGGTTGCGATTGGTGCTTCACTCGACTTTCTGACGCCGTTTGGCCACCACAACAACGCCGTGGTCATGGGAGCAGGGGGCTATCGGTTCAGCGACTTTCCACGGCTCGGGGTTCCTTTGACGCTGGTCTGCCTAGTCGTCGCTGCGGTGGTCTTTGCCTTATTGCTAGCCATGTGACCGTTGAATCGACAGTTCATCTGATGTAATGCCTATTCACAACATAGGGAAAAAGAAATGATTTCGAACAAGGCCCGTTATGCCTTCCGTGCCTTGCTGGCGATTGCGGCCACGCCGGAAGGCGAAGCAGTAACAAGTGCCGAAATCGCCCGCCGCTACAACATCCCCCACAAATTTCTCGAGCAGATCCTGCTTGATCTGCGTAAGGCCGGGATACTTGACAGCAAGCGTGGGAAGAGCGGGGGTTATGTCATGCTTCGCCCTTCCGATACCGTAAGTTTCGGCGAAGTCCTGCGCATTTTCGAAGGTCCGCTGGCACCGCTGCCTTGCCTGTCCCGGCAGGCCTACCGTCGCTGTGAAGACTGCGTCAGCGAAGCGCAATGCGAGATTCGGCGCGAGTTCGGCCGTGCCTATGATGCCAGCCGCGCAGTGCTCGACACACGCACCATCGGCGATGCACTCTCCGACACGCCTTACAACGCACCATGGCACCGGGAAGACCGTCGGGCCAGCTAGTCCAAAATTCCCTATTGCTATTCCCTATTAGTCCGATAGGCTTAAAGGGTAATTGATTCGCTAGCGCTGCGGCGCGGCTTCGACGGGGAGAATATCGAATGGCTTTCGGACTGAAATCTCGGCGCGGCGCGATTGGCGTATTGCTCGGAACAACCGCTTTGCTGCTCGCCGCCTGTTCGCAGGCACCGGGCTCCGATGCAGGCGGCGCTGCCGACGCCGTAGAGCTGCTCAACGTATCCTACGATCCGACCCGCGAACTGTACGAGGAGATCAATCCGCTCTTCGCAGCCGACTGGAAAGCCAAGACCGGACAGGACGTAACAATCAACATGAGCCACGGCGGTGCAGGCAAACAGGCGCGCGCCGTGATCGACGGGCTCGATGCTGATGTTGTCACTCTCGCACTCGCGTATGACATTGACGAGATCGCCGCCAAGACCAACGCGCTGAGCGAGGGGTGGCAAAAGCGTTTGCCCAACAACAGCTCACCCTACACTTCGACGATTGTATTTCTCGTCCGCGACGGCAATCCGAAGAATATTCGAGACTGGGATGATCTCGTCAAATCAGGTGTCGGTGTCATTACGCCAAACCCGAAAACGAGCGGCGGGGCGCGTTGGAATTTCCTCGCCGCCTGGGCATTCGCAAAGGATAAATACGGGTCGGACGCAGCAGCCGAGGACTTCGTTCGAAAGCTCTTCGCCAACGTTCCTGTTCTCGACAGCGGTGCCCGCGGTTCGACCACGACGTTTGCCGAGCGCGGTATCGGTGATGTCTTGCTAGCATGGGAAAACGAGGCGTTCCTCGCACAGAAGGAACTCGGGGAAGACAAGTTCGACATCGTCGTTCCGTCGATTTCGATCCTTGCCGAACCGCCGGTGACGGTGCTCGACGGAAACGCCGGGCGTCATGGAACCGCAAATGTCGCAAGCGCCTATCTGAACTTTCTCTATACCCCCGAAGCGCAGGACGTGATCGGCAAGAACTTCTATCGGCCAACCGCGGATGCGGCGAAGGCAAAGTACGCATCGAGCTTCCCGGAAGTAAACCTCGTGACTGTCGATGGTGCATTCGGCGGTTGGCAGGCGGCGCAGAAACGCTTCTTCAATGATGGCGGCGTCTTCGACAAGATCTTCACCGAGACCAAGCGCTAGCGCGCGTTAGCGCAAGCGTTGAGCAGACCACTGCAGATGCACCAGCCATTGATCATCGAAGCCCCGCTGGGGGCTGCCGCACCGCGAACCTGGCGGCGCAAGTCGATCATTCCGGGCTTCGGCCTGACGATGGGTTTTACGCTCGCCTGGCTTTCCCTAATCGTGCTCATCCCGCTCAGCACCGTGTTCATTCGTGCTGCTGGAATGGGCTTCGCCGAATTCGTCGAAGTCGGCTTTTCCGATCGCGCCATGGCCGCTTACAAGGTCAGCTTCGGAACAGCCCTGGCGGCCGCCCTGATCAACGCGGTCTTCGGGATGATCGTGGCCTGGGTGTTCGTGCGATACGATTTTCCGGGTAAACGGATATTCGACGCACTGATCGACCTGCCGTTCGCCTTGCCTACTGCGGTTGCGGGTATTGCGCTGACGGCGATCTATGCGGGAAATGGCTGGATTGGGCAGTTCCTCGAACCACTTGGTATCCAGGTCGCATATAATCCGATCGGGATCACGATAGCACTCATCTTCATTGGCTTGCCGTTCATCGTTCGGTCCGTTGAGCCGGTGCTCGCCGACCTATCCAGCGAGGTCGAGGAAGCGGCGCTGTCGCTTGGCGCGACGCCGTGGCAGGTCTTCGCCCGGGTGATTTTGCCCGCCGTGCTGCCTGCTTTGCTGACCGGCTTTGCTCTCGCACTTGCCCGCGGGGTCGGCGAATACGGTTCGGTCATCTTCATAGCCGGCAACATGCCGTTTAAATCCGAAATCGCTCCGCTTCTGATCGTCACCCAGCTCGAGCAATATGACTACGCCGGAGCCACCGCGATCGCGGTGGTCATGCTGCTGGTTTCCTTCGCGATGCTGCTGTTCATCAATCTTGTGCAGGCCTGGAGCCGCAGAAAGGTCGACGCATGATAGGTTCGACCCATCAACGACGGCCAGTCCGATCTCCCTTGCTGCTCACACTGGCATTGGGTTTCCTTGCCGTATTCTTGCTCCTGCCGTTGATAACGGTGTTCGTCGAGGCGTTGGCCAAGGGCTTTGGCGAATATGGCGCCGCGCTTGTACAACCCGATGCGATTTCCGCGATCAAGCTCACCCTGCTCGTCGCCGCGATCAGTGTTCCGCTCAACATCGTCTTCGGGATCGCCGCCGCCTGGGCGATCGCCAAGTTCGATTTCCCGGGCAAAAGCATCCTGACGACGTTTATCGACTTGCCGTTTTCGGTTTCGCCGGTCGTCGCGGGCCTGGTTTACGTATTGATGTTCGGGATGCAGGGCTGGTTCGGCCCGTGGCTGCGCGAACATGACATTCAGATCATCTTTGCGGTTCCCGGTATCGTCCTGGCCACTGTCTTCGTCACCTTCCCCTTTGTCGCGCGTGAACTGATCCCCCTGATGCAGGAGCAGGGCCGGGATGACGAGGAAGCGGCGCTGTCGCTGGGCGCGAGTGGATTCCAGGCATTCTGGCGGGTGACACTGCCCAACATCCGCTGGGGCCTCCTGTACGGTGTCCTGCTCTGCAACGCGCGGGCGATGGGCGAATTCGGGGCGGTCTCGGTGGTTTCCGGTCATTTGCGCGGGCTGACCAACACGATGCCGCTGCATGTCGAGATTCTCTACAACGAATACAATTTTGTCGCGGCCTTTGCAGTCGCATCGCTTCTGGCGCTGCTTGCTCTGCTGACGCTGGTGCTCAAATCGATCCTCGAATGGCGTTACGGCTATAACCACGGGAGTGCGGGACATTGATCACGCTCGATAATATCTCCAAGCACTTTGGCAATTTCACCGCCTTGAGCGGGATCGATCTTGCTGTCAGGGATGGCGAGTTCCTTGCGCTGCTCGGGCCCTCCGGATCGGGCAAGACCACCTTGCTGAGGATTATTGCCGGCCTGGCTTTCCCCGACGAGGGCCGTGTTTCTTTCAATGGCGAGGATGTCACCGACCTCAAGGTTGCGGATCGCAAGGTCGGGTTTGTCTTCCAACACTATGCGCTGTTCAAGCATATGAGTGTCGTCGACAATGTCGGTTTCGGCCTTTCGGTCCGGAGGCGCGGCCAGCGCCCCTTGAAGGCGGATATCCGCGCCCGCGCGCATGAATTGCTGGACCTCGTGCAGCTGGGAGGACTGGGCGAACGATACCCGGCGCAGCTTTCGGGCGGCCAGCGCCAGCGCGTCGCGCTCGCACGCGCATTGGCCGTCGAGCCGCAATTACTACTTCTCGACGAACCGTTTGGCGCTCTCGACGCGAAAGTTCGCAAGGAGTTGCGCCGATGGCTGCGCCAACTTCACGAGCAGATGGGTCTTACTTCGATCTTCGTCACCCACGATCAGGAGGAAGCGCTTGAACTCGCCGACCGCGTCGTGGTCATGGACAAGGGTAAGATCGAGCAGATCGGCACGCCCGAAGAAGTCTATATGGCGCCCCGAAGCGGCTTCGTGTCGGGGTTTGTGGGCGACATCAACAGCCTGGCGGTAACCGTTGTTGATGGGAAAACCCGCTGGCATGACCGCATGATCGATATAGACCCTGATGGCGCAGCCGATGGCCCTGCACGGCTGGACTTCCGCCCGCATGATGTGGCGCTGGGCGCCGAAGGTAGCGGCAGCCTGCCGATGGTCGTCACCAGTGCCTATCGCAAGGGCGGGGACTGGCGGGTGGAAGGCACCGTCGGCGGTGCTGCCCGGGTGATCGAGGTAGATTTGCCGGCGGATGGTCCGCAGCCCCGTGCCGGACAGCGGCTAAGCCTGAGAATTGGCCGAGGGCGCCTGTTCAGGGAGGATGAGGAGGCACGCCGATGACCGAAATCCGCCAGGTCTCCAAAGCTCCTGCCGACAAGCACCGGCATGTCGAAGACGGCCTCGCTGCCATACGCGATGCTTTGCTGGGCCTCCAATTCGGATCGGTGACGGTCACGATGCACGAAGACCGCATCGTCCAGATCGACGTGACCGAAAAGAAGCGGATCGCTCCAAAGCACTGACTAAGAACCAAAGACGATGCTGACCGGTCAACCGGAGGTGTCGCGATCAGGAAAGGAAATCATGATGATCGCACGCTATCTGACCGCTGCCAGCGCATTGGCCCTTGCCGCACTCGGCAACCCCGCGCTCGCGCAGGACAAACCGAAATCCGAACCGTGGACTTTGCAAGAGGCCCTCGGCGATCCGGAAGGCCTGGAAGTCTCCGGCAGTATCCGCGTCCGTTACGAGGCACTGGCGAACCAGTTCCGCCCAGGGCTCGACGAGAATGACGACATCGTCTCGCTGCAAACCCGTCTGTTCGCGCAATACGATACCGGTCCGATCCGGATTGGCGGGGAAATCATCGATTCGCGGGTTTACGCAGCGGATGCAGGCAGTTCGGTCGGAACCGGTGAAGTGAATGCGCTCGAACTTGTCCAGGCCTATATCGGCGCGGACTTCGGCGATGCTTTCGGTGAGGGGTCCGAGGCAAAACTGGATGCGGGCCGGTTCACCCTCAACCTCGGTTCGCGCCGACTGGTCGGCCGCAACAATTTTCGCAACACGACCAACGCCTTCACCGGGGCGAAATTCGAACTGGCGGGCAGCGGCGGGGAACAGCTGACGCTCTTCTACACCTATCCCCAACAGCGCCTGCCGAGCGATAAGGACTCGATTCTCGACAACAAGGTGAAATGGGACCGGGAGGGTGACGAACTGGTGTTCTGGGGGGGATTCCTCAGCAAACCGAAGATCACAGGATCCACGAATCTGGAGGTCTATTTCTACGCCCTGGAAGAGGAAGATACCGCAATACGCGCCACCCGTGACCGCACGCTTTACACACCCGGAGCACGGCTGTTTCGAAATCCGGCGGCCGGCAAACTGGATTTCGAATTTGAATACGCCTATCAATTTGGTGATATCAACACCAGCAGCGCAGCCGCCGCGCCCAAGCAGGATGTTGCCGCCCAATTCCTTCATGCAGAGCTTGGATACCAGTTTGCCGGCGGGTGGCAGCCGCGCATCGCGCTCGAATATGACCTGGCCACCGGCGATGAGCCCGGCGGCAGCTATGGGCGTTTCGACAGTCTCTATGGCCCCCGCCGGTTCGATTACGGCCCGACCGGAATCTATGGTCCTCTTGGCCGCAACAATATCAGTTCGCCCGGCGTTCGGCTTGAAGTGAAACCGTCCAAGCGCTGGGACGGCTTCCTGTTCTACCGCGCGGCCTGGCTGGATAGCGCTGCCGACAGCTTCGCAAGCACGGGGGTGCGTGATGCGAGCGGAGCCTCGGGCAAGTTTGGCGGGCACCAGATCGAAGCGCGTGCGCGGTACTGGATCATTCCCAAGGCTTTACGGCTCGACACCGGTGCCGCTGCGCTGTTCCATGGCCGATTTCTTGAAACCGCCCCCAATTCAAACGGGTTTGGCGACACGCTGTATGGTTACATCGATGTAACGGCGAGTTTTTGATGGGAGGTGTCAGGATAATGCCAGACAATTCTTCCGCGGAATTTGGAGAAAGTCGATGTTCGACAGCATCCTGGTGCCGGTGAAGCTTACCAAACCAGCCGAGGCGGAGCGAGCGGTCAAAATCGCCAGCAAACTCGCGCGCGAATTCGACGCGTTGCTTACATTGGCAACCATCACACCGCACTGGGTAACAGTGAAGGATGCCGATTACTCGTGGGAAGCGCGCCGTTGGTTCGAATCTCGCGCGGCAATCGGTCTCGACCAACTCAAGCTTCTCACGGGTGATGCCCGGTGCCGGACCCTGAGCCGGTGGGGCTCGGTACCCGGGTCCATTCTGGACATGGCTGAGGAGGTTGACGCCGATTTGATCGTGCTCAATGCTGACAAGTCGAAGCTCACCCATTTCCTGCACCAGCCAGATTCTGGTCGCCTAGCGAGCAGGGCCAGCTGCTCGGTCTTCCTCATCAAATAACGAGATATACCTCGCTGCGGTTTTGGATGTCCGCGTTGAGTACTATCTTGGACCCTCCGAATGTCTCCATCAGGGCGAAGCTTGACGCGCCAGGATGTCCGCTATCCCAATGTGCGCTCCTGAAAGGAGACGTTCCGGTCTGTTCGACTTAGCAGCCAATCAATCCTGCTCTCTGAGCGTCTCGAAATAGGCGAGCAGATTGGCGATATCGTTATCTTCAAATACGAAGACTGGCATTTCCATCGAATGGCCGATCTGAACTCCACGCTCAAACGACGCCTCTACCGCCCATTCCGGCAAGCGGTGGGCCGCACGCCGAAGGCTAGGGGCGTTCGGATTGGGTGAAACACCGTCATCAAGCGCGTGACAGCTGGCGCAGTTCGCTTGGGCAAAGGCCCTGCCCTCGGCTGCACTTTCGGAGAGAGTGTTCGCATCGCGATCAGTTACGCACGCTGCGACGAGGAGCGGAATTGCAAGGATGAGTAGACGCTTGAGCACGATATTGCCCCCTTTCGGACCACGGCAGTGTATCGCAGTGAGGCAGGCAAACACAAGTAATCCCGGGACGAAGCGAGTATTGGCTGTGAATGTCCGCAATGGTGTCGTGTCCGGGCAGGCAGCCTTTCTATCAAGCAGGCATGAGCCGCCCGCTCAGCATGGCGGGGGAATTGCATCGCGCATTCCCCCGCCAACCTGTACCTGCTTGGCGCACAAGCGGCGCCGCGTTGTGCGCCGTTTTAGAAGCGCACTTCGCCGGTGACGAAGAACCTGCGCGGGTCGCCGTAGAAACCGGTCAGCGTGCCCTCCAGTCCCAGCGTGGAGCGGAAGGGCTGGCCGCCCGTGCCGCCGGATACGAAATTGTAGCCGGACACGATGTAGCGTTTGTCGAACAGGTTCTTGCCGTGGACCCCGATCGAAAACCGGTCTGCATCGTCGGTATAGACCAGGCTGGCATCGACCAGCGCGAAGCCGTCCTGATCGAGGAACGCGTTCGGCGCTTCGAACTGGCTGGCGTCGCTGCGCATGCTGACCGAACCGAGGAAATCGACCATTCCGGCGGCAACCGGCAGGCCCAGATCGAACCCGGCGTGGACGGTGAATTCCGGCGTGTTCTGGAACACCCGCTGATCGGCCACATCGTTGCCCAGCGCATCGATGAAGGTGTTGAACTTGGCGTCCAGATAGCCGAGCGACCAGTTCACATTGAACCGGCTACCCGCCCCGGCGAAGTCGCGTCCGACCAGCGCGCGGCCTTCGAATTCAAGCCCGTTCACATCCGCGCTGGCAGCATTGCTGGTGATCCCGGCGAAACTGTCGTTCTGCCCGTCGCCATCGGAATCGAACCCGACCGAACCGGGGATCTGGACATCGCTGTAATCGCCCTTGAACGCGGCAAGGCTGATGTTGAGCCGGTTGTCGAGCAGCGAGGCCTTCCAGCCCACTTCATAGGAATCGACGGTTTCGGGATCGAAGCTGAGGAAATTGAAGATATCCTCCGCATCCCGCGCACCGCTGCCGTTGAGGTCCGGCGCCTGGGTGGACTGGCCGCGCGGATCGAAACCACCGCCCTTGAAGCCCCGTGAATAGGAAATGTAGAAATTGTGGTTCTCGTTCGGCTTGAAGCTGATCGAGGCGCGCGGCGTGAATTCCTTGAACGTTTCGCTGCCGAGGAAGTCGGAGGTAACCGCAATCGGCACGCCGGTGCCATCGAACAGATCGGAAAATCCGCCGATAAAGGTCGTCCGCAGGATCCGCGAGGTCCGCTTGTCATTGGTATAGCGGCCGCCGACCGAAACCGAGAATTGTTCGGTCAGATCATAGGTGAAATCGCCGAACACCGACCATGTCTTGGTGCCGACATCGCCCAGCGTCTGGGCATTCAGCCCGGGCAGTCCGATCAGGGTGCCGGTGGTAAACAGTGCCACATCGAACGCGGTGAAGGCGTTGGCGTCGAGGTAATAGGCACCCAGCACACCGTTCAGATTGTCGCTTTCATACAGCAGCTGCAATTCCTGGCTGAGCTGGTCGTTGTTGTAGATGGCCGGCACGTCGAGGTCGGCAGCGGGAAGGCTGTCGAAATCGATCGGCGTGGTGGATTTGTCCTCGCGGTAACCGGTGATGCTCTTAAGGGTTATCGTGTCGCTGACCTGCAGGGCAATGTTCAGCGCGCCGCCGTACGCCTCGACACTCTGTTCCACCACATTCAGGCCCGCCCGCGTGTCGAAGACATTGTCGAGCACGGGGGCGCCGGTGAACAGGCTGGGGATCAGGCGGTGGCCCTGGCGCGCTTCGCTGTTGTCCTTGACGTAATCGCCCGACAGGCGAACGAACAGCGGACCGTTGTCGAATTCGACCGTGCCGCGCGCGGCCCACACGTCCTTGTTGTAATTTTCCGTGCCGAGCGTCAGATTGTCGCCAAACCCGCCGCGCGACAGCCGCGCACCGCTGGCACCGACGCGCAGACTGTCGGTCAGCGGGGTCGAAGCGGTCACGACCACGTCGGCCTGGTCGTACGAGCCATAGGTGCCGCGAATCTTGACCTGCGTTTCAGCCGGCAGCCGAGCGGTTACATATTTGATCGCGCCGCCGATTGTGTTGCGACCGTACAACGTACCCTGCGGCCCGCGCAGAACTTCGATCCGCTCCACGTCATAGACATCGAGCACGGCGGCCTGCGGCCGGTTCAGATAGACATCATCGACATAGAGGCCGACGCCCGCCTCGAACCCGGCGACCGGGTCCTGCTGGCCGACACCGCGGATGAAGGCGCTGAGCGTGGTGTTGGTCCCGCGGCTGACTTCGAGTGTCACGTTGGGCATTTCCTGCGCGATCTCGGTGATTTCGAGCGTGCCGCTCTTGGCCAGTGACTCGCCGCTAATCGAGGTGACCGACAGCGGCACATCCAGCAGCCGTTCTTCGCGGCGGCGCGCGGTAACCACGATCAGGTCGTCCGAATCATCGGCTGCAGCCGAATCGAACTGGGTTTCGGGCGCAGCATCCTGCGCAAGAGCCGGACCATCGGCCAGCGCGAGCGCAGCGACGCCGGCCAGAAGACTGCAGGCGAAGGTTTTGTTGATAGCCATTGGTTCGTTCTCCCTGTGCGTTTTTTTGCGCAATATTGAATGTTGAACCAACTTTCAAGTTCTGCTTGTAAATTTTCTTTTTGGAAACTACGCACCGCGAAATGAGGGCGGAAAAACACGCAGCCGGGCAGAACGCCGCAAAGCAGCCGCGCACGGCGCGCGGGGCGCAAACCATGCGCAAATTACTCGATGCGGCAGAGGCCGAATTCGGCGAGCGCGGCTTCCACGAAGCCTCGGTCAGCGGGATAACCCGCCGCGCCGGCACCGCGCTGGGCAGTTTCTACACCTATTTCGACACCAAGGACGATGTGTTCCGCGCACTGGTGCGGGACATGAGCGAGCGGGTAAAGACGCAGGTCGGCGGGGCAATCGGCCCCGGCCTGTCACCGCTGGACGTGGAATGCACCGCCCTGGAGGCATTCCTCGAATTCGTCCGCACGCACAAGGAAATCTACCGCATCATCGACGAGGCGGAATTCGTCGATCCCGAAAGCTACCGCGCGCATTACGAAACCACTGCCAGCCGGATCGAGGCGCGGCTGGCCAAGGGGATGGCGAGCGGCGAGCTGCGGCCGGACCTGGAAGAGGCGCACGCCTGGGCCATGATGGGGATGAACGTCTTTCTCGGGCTGCGTTACGGCGTCTGGACCGATGACCGGTCGCCCGCAGAGGTTGCCGAAATCGCGCGTTCGCTGCTGGAACGCGGCATCGCCAATCCGAAGGCTTAGCCCTCGATTGCCTCGATCAGTTTCCCGATCCGCTTCGCATTTGCGCCAAGGTCACTCAGGCCGACCCGCGAAGTGGAGCGGAAATCGACTTCGCTGCCGCCCTCCACCGGGGTGATCCGGGCAACCACGTCATCCTTGAAGCCGTAGAGAAATGTCTCGGCCACGCCCTCCACCCGTCCGTTGGCGCTGCGCACATTTGTGAATCCGGCCGCGGTCATCGCATCGGCAACCCGCTGCGCCGAGACATCCGGACTGACGGGCAGCAACACCGTGTTGAGCTCGGGATAGCCCGCCGCGATCAGCTCCGCCGCAGTCTGGTCCTCAACCTTGGCAAAGCGCTCACCCTGCCAGCGTTCCATTTCGCCCAGCGGGGTCTGGAAATCGATCAGGGGATTGGCCTCGATCGAGCTCCGCAGAGCCAGGGTCTCCTCCGAATAGGCCGGCGGATTGGCGGTGTTGGTGGTGATATCGTAGATCGGCGGGACCCGCTCGCCGGTGGCCTTAGTCGAGGCCAGAAGGGCGAAGAACACCGCGGGAATTGCCAGGGCGATTACCGCCTTGAACCATCCGCTGCGCGGTGCCTTCAGCAGTGTCCAGACCAGAGCGATCGCCGCGATCTGCGCGGTCAGGCCGATCAGGTAGAGCCCCCAGGTGAAGGTCATCGTCATCAGCCCGGTTTGCCAGTGGATGACCCCGAACTTCGGTCCGAACGCCGCCACGGCGAACCACAGCACCAGCGCGAGCGAGAGTAGCAGCGCGAAGCTGGCGAATTTGGCGGACCGGGTAGCGGGTTTCTTCATGCGCTGCGTGATGCACCAGCCGCTGCCTGCCCGCAAGAGATGGTTTTCAGTAGGAGCCCGAGGCCGCATCCACCGGGGGCTGCGGGTTATTGGGCACCAGGATCAGGACGTTGTCCTCCACCCGCCAGGATTTCAGGCGCGACAGCAGGTTCATGCCGATGACATTGGTCTCACCCAGATTGGGCGCGGTCACCGCGTCCAGCCCGCGCGCCGTAACGGTGCCGAACCGCAGTTCGTCGATCGAGGTGATCTGCGCGGAAATGGAACCGTTCGCGGTGTTGAGCCGGATCGGAATCCCGCCCCGCCGCGGCTCCAGACCGGCGGCGTCGGCCACCCGGCCCGACACAGCGGTCAGGGTGGCACCGGTGTCCACCATGAAGGCGACCGGAACGCCGTTCACTTGCGCGCTGAGCCAGAAATGCCCGTCCGGCGCCATCGGGATTCGGGTTTCCGCGCCTTCGACCACTTGCTGCGGCATACCCATCTCGGGGATCGCGAAATCCACCCGCGAATCGAACCGCGACAGTTGCAGCACCACGGTGACCAGGATCGCTGCCAGCGCAACGGTGCTGGCGGTGCTGACCAGCCCCCCCAGAGGTATCCGGCGGCGAACCATCATCGCCCCGATCCAGCCGGCCAAAAGCGCGCCAATCACCGCCACCAGCAGGCCCGACCGGGGTATTTCGGCGATCACGGCCGCCAGCGCGTTCCAGATTTCGGCAAGGGTCATGGCGGCAATATAGGAACGCTAGTCCTGCGGTTCCATGGACCGCGAGGATACATCCTGCGCAATGCATTCCGCCAGCGCCCGGCCGGACAGGAACGCATTTTCCACCCGCGGGCCGGCCAGCCAGTCCCCCGCCGCGCCGAGACCGAATTCGCCGTTCCAGATGGCGATGTCGCCCAGATCCTGCCCGGTAACCGGCTCCGCCACCGAGGGCACACGCGCATAGCGCCACCGATGCGCGGTGCAATGCACCGGCTCGACCGGGGCAATCCCCACCTGATCGAAGAATTGCGCCAGCATCATCGAGCAAATATCTTCCGGCGTGCGCTCGAGAACTTCGCTCGAGTATCTCGGGGATCCCTGGATGACCCAGCTTTCGGCCCCGTCCCGCCCCGGTTTGGCCCCGTTGCGCGCGGCCCAGGGGATCGGCGCGCCGTCATCCCGCACGATGTCCACCGGGATGTCGATTGGTTCGCCGAACAGGGCCATGACCGTCCAGCAGGGATCGGAGCAAACGGCGGCGGCCCGCCGGGCAATCTCCGTCTCGGTGTCCGCCAGCAGCACGGCCGCCTGTTCGGCCGGGACTGCGGCAACCAGACGATCGGAATTGTGCGTTCGGTCAGCGGTATGAACCCGCCACTGGCCATCGGCGCGCGAAATGCTGTCCACCCGGGTGCCCCAACGGACATCGAGCCCGGCGGCCATGTGGCGCAGCGGAGCGTTCATGCCCGGCACCCCGACCCACGCTTCGCGGCCCGCCGCTGGCCATGGGGCAATGATCCCCTCGGCGTGCCATGTCCGGCACACCGCGAGAAACGCGGGATGGCGCGCGGTAAAATATTGCGCACCGTGGTCGAAGCTGATCTCGCGGTTTCCGACAGAAATCCGCCGGGTGGCCATCCGCCCGCCCGGTCCGCGGCCCTTGTCGAACACGGTGCTGGCGATGCCGCGCTGGGCCAGCCCGGTCGCGCAGGCAAGGCCCGCCATTCCCCCGCCAATGATCCCGATTTGCAGGTCCCCGCTCAAGGCGCGCTCCGCTTGATACTGGCTTCGGCCAGGATCAAAGAGAACCGGCCCGCATCGTCGGTCCAGCGGTGAACCGGCGTCCACCCCCCGGCGAGCAGCAGGGTGGCGGAACTGCGCTGGTCGAACTTGTGGCTGTTCTCGGTGTGGATGGTTTCGCCTTTGGCCATGGTGAAACCCCGCCCGGCAATTTCGAACTCAAGGTCCTTCTGCGCGACCAGATGCATCTCGATCCGTGCAAAATCGTCGTTCCAGCGCGCTTCATGCTGCAGATCGTCCACCGGAATCGTCCCGCCCAATTCGCGGTTGATCCGCCGTGCAAGATTGCGATTGAACTGCGCGGTGACCCCCGCGGCATCGTCATAGGCGGCTTGCAGCACGCTTTGGTCCTTGATCAGGTCCATCCCGATCAGCAATCGTGCGCTTTCGCCAAGCGTCTCCCGCATTGTCCGCAGCAGATCGACCGCCGTGCGGGCAACCATGTTGCCGATCGTCGATCCGGGGAAAAACCCGAGTTTCGGCATATCCGCCACCCCTTCGGGCAAGGCGACCTTGCGCATGAAATCGGCTTCCACCGGATAAACCGGCAAATGGGGAAATTTGATCGCCAGATCGTCCGCCGCCGCGCGCAGGAAATCCCCTGAAATGTCGAGCGGCACATAGGCCGCCGGTTCGATCGCGCGCAGCAGCAGCGGAGTCTTGACCGAACTGCCCGATCCGAATTCGACCACCGCCCGGCCCGGCCCGATCAACCGGGCAAATTCCTCCCCGCGGCGTTCCAGGATCTCGGTTTCCGCGCGGGTGGGGTAATATTCGGGAATCCGGGTGATATCCTCGAACAATTGCGATCCGGCATCGTCGTACAGCCAGCGCGCAGGCACGGCTTTCTGCGCTTCCGACAGGCCTTCGAGCACGTCGGCACGAAACGCCCGGTCCACCCCCTCTTCGTCCCGGTCGACGAGTTGCAATCCGGTGTTGCTGGTCATTCGATATCCTTCGCCAGCCGCAGGCCGGTGAATTGCCACCGCTGATGCGGATAGAAGAAATTACGGTACGTTGCCCGTGAATGCCCCCGCGCGGTGGCGCAACTGGCACCCTTGAGCACGAACTGGCCGGACATGAACTTGCCATTGTATTCGCCGACCGCGCCCGCCGCCGGCTGGAAACGGGGATAGGGCAGATAGGCGCTGCGGGTAAATTGCCAGCAATCGCCGAACAGCTCCCTGCCCCCGCCCGGCAGCGGCGCTTCGGCGCTGTCGAGCTGGTTTCCGCCTGCCGGATCGGAACCCTGCGTGGCCACTTCCCACTCGAATTCGGTCGGCAGGCGCGCGCCGGCCCAGGTCGCGAAGGCATCCGCCTCGTAATAGGAAATATGCGTGACGGGAGCATCCGGTTCGCGGGGCTGCCAGCCGGCATGAGTGAAATGGTCGGCACCGCGCCAATAGAGCGGCGCGGTGACACCTTCGGCCTGCACCCAGGCCCAACCGTCGGACAGCCACAGGGCTGCCTTGCGATAGCCGCCATCTTCGATGAATTCGTCCCATTCGCGATTGGTCACCAGCCGATTCGCCAGCGCGAAGGGTTCCAGCAACACCCGGTGCCGCGGGCCTTCGTTGTCGAACGCGAAATCCCCGCCTGCCGCCGGCCCGCCTGCCGCCGGATCGTGACCGATCATGGCAATACCGCCGGGGTGTTCGTGCCATTCAAGATGAACCGGCACCGCGCACTTGGCTGCCGCCGCCTCGAACATCGCCGGACCGAGCGGGTTCTGGAACAGCGCGTGCTTGATATCGGTCAGCAGCAATTCCTGGTGCTGTTGTTCATGCGCGATTCCCAGCCGGATGAGCGGGGCAAGATCGGGATTATCCAGCAACGCGGTCATCCCTTCGTCGACATGGGCGCGCCACGCCAGAATCCGGTCCACGGCGGGCCGCGACAGCATCCCGCGCGAAAACCGCGCAATCCGTTCGCCTTCGGCCTCGTAATAGGAATTGAACAGGAACGGCCAGTCCTCGTCGAACAGCCGGTAGCCGGAAACATGATCCCGCAGCAGGAAGGTTTCGAAGAACCAGTTGGTATGCGCCAGATGCCATTTCGCCGGGCTGGCGTCCTCCATCGATTGCAGCACTGCATCGGCTTCGGACAGCGGCGCGATCAAATTCCGGGTCAGCGCGCGCGTTTCATGAAAGCGCTGCGAAAGCTCCGCCTGTTCAGAGGGTGTTCCGGACCCGGTGTTCGAGACAGCGGCCTCGGGCATCAATTATCTCCGGGTCAAACCAATCGCGGCTTCGCTATGGCGCATACAGTCGATCTTTTAAAGCCCGTGAACCCGATTTGTTCCAAAGGCGTGGATCAGGCCGCGTTGGCCTGCCGCTCCGCCACTTCGAGATTGAGCATTTCCGCCAGCAGGAACGCCAGCTCCAGCGATTGCGCCGCGTTAAGCCGGGGATCGCAATGCGTGTGATAGCGGTCACCCAGCCGCGCATCGGTGATCGCCACCGCACCGCCGGTGCATTCGGTCACATCCTGCCCGGTCATCTCGATATGGATGCCGCCCGCGTGGGTGCCCTCGGCCCGGTGAACCGCGAAGAAGCCCTTTACCTCGCTGAGGATGCGGTCGAAGGGCCGCGTCTTGTAGCCGCTGTCAGCCTTTACCACGTTGCCGTGCATCGGGTCGCAGGACCACACTACCTTGTGCCCTTCGCGTTCCACCGCGCGGACCAGCGGCGGCAGACCAGTTTCAACCTTGTCGTGTCCGAAACGGCTGATCAGGGTCATCCGCCCGGCCTCGCGCGCGGGGTTCAACGTGTCGAGCAGGCGCACCAGCGCATCCGGCTCCATGCTCGGTCCGCATTTCATGCCCAGCGGATTGCCGATGCCGCGCGCGAATTCCACATGGGCGCTGCCTTCGAAGCGGGTCCGGTCGCCGATCCACACCATATGCGCGCTGGTATCGTACCAGTCCCCGGTCAGCGAATCCTGCCGCGACATCGCCTGTTCGTAGGGCAGCAGCAACGCCTCGTGACTGGTGTAGAAACTGGTGCCCTGCAATTGCGGCACGGTCTGCGGGTCGATCCCGCAAGCCTCCATGAAATCGAGCGCTTCGCCGATCCGGCTGGACACTTCGGCGAATTTGTCCGCCCACGGGCTGCGGCCCATGAAATCCAGCGTCCATTGGTGCACCTGGCGCAGATTGGCATAGCCGCCGCCGGCAAAGGCGCGCAGCAGATTGAGCGTGGCGGCGGCCTGCGAATAGGCGCGGACCATGCGCTGCGGATCGTTGCGGCGGGTCTCGGGCGAAAATTCGATCCCGTTGACGTTGTCGCCGAAATAGCTCGGCAGGGTCACGCCGCCTTGCGTTTCGGTGTCGGAACTGCGCGGCTTGGCGAACTGCCCCGCCATCCGCCCGACCTTCACCACCGGCAGCTTGCCCGCGAAGGTCAACACCACCGCCATTTGCAGCAGCACGCGGAAGGTATCGCGGATGTTGTTGGGATGGAATTCGGCGAAGCTTTCCGCGCAGTCCCCGCCCTGCAGCAGGAACGCCTTGCCAGCGGCGACATCCGCCAGATCGGCCTTCAGTGCGCGCGCTTCCCCGGCGAACACCAGCGGCGGATAGTTGGACAGGGTCGCTTCCGCAGCAGCCAGTTCGGCGGCATCTTCATAGGCAGGCAGGTGCCGCGCCTCATGCGATTTCCAGCTATCGGGAGTCCAGGTCTGTGCCACTTCGTTGGTCTTTCGTCTGCTGCGCTGCGGTATGCGCCGGAAGCGCCCATAGGCGCAATCTGTCCGCTCGGCTACCCAAAGGCAAAACGCCGCCCCATGCAACGAAGTTAAGCTTGGGGGCGCTCAACACCCCGCAGGCGAAAGGTCAGCGTCCGGTCATTACCGAAGAGCCGGCGGGAATGCGGGTCGCCAGTTCCTGGCCCTCCGGGATGACCGCGACGCGGTATCCCGGGTGGCTGGCGAAATAGCGGCGGGCCAGCGCCTGCATCGCCTCGGGCGTGGTCTGCGTGTAATCGTTCAGCAGGCTGCGCACCTGTTCCAGCCGGACGGGCCGCTGCGAGGCCCCTTCGACCTGGAACATCCAGAAGGTATTGCCGGTGGAAGCGCGGCTGATCAGCTGTTTCAGTGGTTCGGTGACCCGCTCCAGTTCGTCCGCGGTGGCGGGGTTTTCCATCAAATCGCGGGCAATCGCCTCCGCAGCGGCAAAGAACACCGGCACGTCCTGCGGCCGCAATTGCGCAACCGCGGTGATCGCGCCGCCGCCGTCCACATCGACCGGCCAGCGCGAGGACACCTGCGGCGCATAGCTGGCACCGGCGCGTTCGCGCATTTCATCGACCAGACGGTTGTTGAACAGATCGGTCAGGATTTCCAGCTGCCGCGATTCGCGCAGATTGGTGTCTCCGCCCCCGCTCGGCCAGGCGACCGCCGCTGCCGCCTGGTTGGCATCGCCGCGGTGGCGCAGCACCACCGGATCGGCGGTGGGCTGGGGGAAGGAGGAAACCTTCGCCGCAATGGCAGGCGCGATCGGCTGGCGCGGCGGCAGCGCACCGAATGTCCGCGCCAGTGCTGCCACGGTCGCGTCGCGATCGAACTCGCCGAAGATCAGAACTTCGACCGGGCCCTGCTGCAGGATCGGTTCCCATACCTCGCGAAAGCCCTCGGGCGTGGCAGCCTCGATCGCGGCAGGGTCGGGAGTCTTGAACCGGGGCTCCTGATTGCGGAGCAGATATTCGAGATCGCGGCCGAGCACTCCGCCGGGGCTGGTGGCATAACTTTCATAGGCGAGCCGCGCGGCGGCCTTGGCACGGAGCACCGGATTGGGATCCCAGCGCGGCATACCCAGCTTGGCGGCGAACAGGTACAGCTGGTCCGCCAGATCGGCCGAGCGGGTTTGCGCGCCGAAGGAGAACACCCCTTCGCCGATGTTGAAATCGAACCCCATCTTGCGCCCGGTAGAGATCCGGTCGAGGTCTTCCTGGCCAAGTTCGCCCAGCCCGGAACTGATCAGCGCCGTTTCGCCAAGGGCGATATAGGGTGCGTCGCCCGGCCCGAAGGCGCGGTATCCGGCACCGAAGCGGACTTTCAGCGCCACCCGGCCCGGTTCGGCGTCGTTGGCCCACAGGATCGCGTTGACCCCATTGGCAAACTGCACCCGCTCGATACCGAGCAGTCCAAGCGATCCCTGCGCAACCACCGTGCCGGGTTCGCCGATGGGGGGCAGTTCATCGAAGGATATCGTGCTGGCTTCCAGCCGGCCGCTGGCGTCGGGGGTAACGGGCGCGAGCAGGGCTGCACGCAGCGCAGCTTCGTCCGCCTCCCCCACGACGGGGGTCACATAGGTCGCGCGGATCACATCGCCGGTGAACAGGTCCCGCGTGTGTTCCAGCACATTTTCCGGAGTGAACTGGTCGCGCATTCCGTTGAACACCTGCAGCACGGTTTCCGGCGCGGCGACGGCTTCGCGAATGTCCACCGCCTGCACGATGCTGTCCGCCAGCTGCGATCCGGCCATGACCGAACGCTGTTCGACCGAACTGGCGTAGGCGACTTCCTGTTCGGCCATTTCGCGGTCGATTTCCTCCTGCGTCGGCGGGGCGGACACGGCGTCGGCAATGACCCCGCGAACGTCGGCCAAGGCGGCCTGCCAGTCGTCGGTCAGCGGCGCGAAACTGACGAAGGTCGCGTCGGTGGAACGGCTGACATCGTCCTGCTGGACCTGCGCATAGAGATAGGATCCGCCGGCCCGCGCCTTGGCTTCCAGCCGCCGGTTGATGATCGCCTGCGACAAATAATCGATCAGCAGGCCTTCGTTATATTCAATCGTATCGTCGACCGGCCGCCATGGGCGCATGATCGAATAGGTCAGCGTGCGCGGCAAATCGGGTTCGACCAGCACGCCCACTTCGCCTACCGGATTGGCCGGATCGGCACCGGCGGGCGGCAGGGGATCGCCGAAGTTCGGCGCAGGGGCAGCCTCTCCGGCGACGTCCCAATCCCCGAACCAGCGTTCGACCAGAGAGGCAAGCTGAAGCGCATCGACATCCCCCGCCACCACGATCACGGCGTTTTCGGGCCGGTACCAGCGCTCGTGAAACGCCTCCACTGCGTCCGCGGTTGCGCCGGTCAGCGTTGCGTCGGTTCCGATCGGCAGACGGTCCGCCAGCCGCTGTCCGGCGAACAGAATCTTGCGCGTTTCTTCGCCCACCCGCTGCGCCGCGCCGCCCCGTTCGCGCTTTTCGGCGAGCACGATCGGCACTTCGGCAGCCAGATTCTCTGATGACAGCACCGGTTCGCGGATCATGCCCGACAGCAGGCGGAAGCTTTCCGCCAGCGCGGCCGGGGTCGCGTTCGGCAGGTCCAGCTTGTAGACGGTGTGCGTCGGGCTGGTTTCGGCGTTGGTGTCGCTACCGAAGGTCGCCCCCAGCCGCTGCCACGTGGGGATCGCCGCCGCCTGGCCGAGATATTTGCTTTCGCGGAATGTGAGATGTTCGAGCAGATGGGCAAAGCCGCGTTCGGCCTCTTCCTCGTGCAGCGAGCCGGCATCGATCCGGATGCGGATGGATACCTGCCCCGGCGGCACGCGGTTGTTGCGCACGGCATAGCGCAGCCCGTTGTCCATTTCGCCGAACAGCCACTCCTTGTCCTGCGGCACGTCGCTGCCGCGGTAGATCCACGGAGTCTCCGCCCCTGTCTGGAGCGCCGCGGGCGGCGGCAGGTCCGCAGCCAGCACCGCGTCGGCCGGAACTGCAGTGGTCTGCGCTACGCTACTGGGCGCGAACAGGACGAACGGGAGGAGGAGCGCAAGTTGCCGTGCGGCACGCGTAAGATCGATCATCCGCGGAATATAGGGGGCCGGGTGCTGAAGGGATAGTGAATGACGAAACCTTTTTCGCAGCGCCCCTGAAGGTACCTGCAGCGAAATGCCGTTTGCCCGCCTGAAAGGTTTATTCGCCGCCCCCGCCCTTGCCCCCGCCTGCGGCGCGTCCTACATTCGATTCATGTTCATAGAGACCGAAACCACCCCCAATCCCGCCAGCCTGAAATTCTTGCCCGGGCGGCAGGTCATGCCCGGCGGCACGCGGGAATTTTCCTCGCCCGAAGCCGCCGCGGCCTCCCCTCTTGCGGAAGCGATTTTCGACACCGGCGAGGTGGTGAATGTCTTCTTCGGCAGCGATTTCATTTCCGTCACCATTGCTCCGGGTGCCGACTGGTCGGCGCTGAAACCGCAAGTCGTTGCGATCCTGCTCGACCATTTCATCAGCGAAGCGCCCCTGTTCGCAGGCGGCAGCGCGTCGGGAATAGCGGTCCCGGCGGACGACGTCATGGTGGTGGAGGACGATCCGGCCAATGCCGATATCGTGGCGCAGATCAGCGAATTGCTCGAAACCCGCATCCGTCCGGCGGTGGCCGGCGATGGCGGCGATATCGCTTATCGCGGCTACAAGGACGGGGTGGTTTACCTGACCCTGCAGGGCGCCTGTTCGGGCTGTCCTTCATCGACCGCGACGCTGAAACACGGGATCGAAGGGCTGCTCAAGCATTATATACCTGAGGTGACCGAAGTTCGGGCCGCTTGAACACGCATTTCAGGAGCTCCCAGCGATGACGACCCAATATCACGGCAAGACCTTGTCGGACGAAGCGCTCGATCAGATTTTTCGCGAGGCGCGCAGCTACAATGGCTGGCTCGACAAGCCGGTCGAGGATGAACAGCTCCATGCCATCTGGGATGTGCTGAAAATGGGGCCGACATCGGCCAACATGCTTCCCGCGCGGATCGTGTGGGTGAAATCGGACGAGGCCAAGGCCAGGCTGGTCGATGCCGTATCCGAAGGTAACAAGGACAAGGTCAGGACTGCGCCGGTCACCGCGGTGATCGGCATGGACATCGATTTCCACGAGGAACTGCCCTGGCTGTTCCCCCACACCGATGCGAAAAGCTGGTTCGATGGCGACGAAAAGGGCCGCCGCGAAGGCGCGTTCCGCAATTCTTCGCTGCAGGGTGCCTATCTGATCATCGCCGCGCGCGCGCTCGGCCTCGATTGCGGGCCGATGTCGGGTTTCGATGCCGACGCGGTCAACCGGGCGTTCTTCGCAGACGATCCGAAGGTCGAGGTCAATTTCCTCTGCTCCATCGGCTATGGCGATCCCGAAAGCATCTTCGGCCGCAGCCCGCGCCCTGAATTCGGCAAATTCAACACCATCGTGTAACCTGCGCGGTGTGATGATTCTACTGATCGGGACCGGCCAATCTCATGCGAATGCTGGCAATAGAATGCGCGACCGAAGCTTGCTCGGTCGCGCTGTTCGATGATGACGCGCTGATCGCGCACGACCACCGTGTGCTGGGCCGCGGCCATGCCGAGCGGCTGGTCCCGATGATCGCCGCGCTTCCCGGTTCGGGCAAGGCAGACCGCATCGCCGTATCGCTTGGACCGGGCAGCTTCACCGGAGTACGGATCGGGCTGGCGACGGCGCGGGCGCTGGGCTTTGCCTGGCAGGCAGAGGTGCTGGGCTATCCGACGCTGGCGCTGGTTGCGGCGATGGCGCGGGCGGAGCGCGGCCCGCAGCCGGTTACCATTGCGATGACCGGCGGCCACGGACAGTGGTTCGTGCAGAATTTCGCCGCAGATGGCTCCGCGACTTCGGACCTGGCCTCGCTTGATCCGGCCGACGCCCTTCGCACCGCCGCCGACCTGGTGGCCGGGACGCAGGCCGAAGCCCTGGTCAGCGCGCGCGGGCACGGGGAGGCGTTGGCGCTGCATCCGGACGCGCAGTTCGTGGCCCTACTGCCGGCCCGCGCGATATCCCCCGATGCACTTCCCATTTACGGCCGCGCGCCGGACGCCAAGCTGCCCGCCTGATGGACCCTATCGACCACATGATGATGATCATGGCCGATGCGTTCGATCCGCATTGGGGCGAGGCGTGGACGCGCCGGCAACTCTCAGATTCTATGGTCCTGCCAACGATCTTCTACCGTCTGATCGGCACCGATGGTGAACCGCTGCCGTCAGGGCATGAATGTGTGCCGCCGGATGAATTCGTCCCTGCCGGATTTACCCTTTCGCGGCACGTTTGCGGCGAGGAGGAACTGCTACTGATCGCGGTTCGTCCGGACCACCGCGGCCGAGGGCTCGGCCGCAAGCTGATGGAGTGCTTCGAAGAAGACGCCCGCAAACGGGGCGCCGCGCAATTGTTTCTGGAAATGCGGATCAATAATCCCGCGGAAAAACTGTACCGTAGTTGCGGTTTTTTGCCCGCCGGAACACGCAAGAACTATTACCGCCTGAAAGACGGCACGCGCCTCGACGCCGTAACGCTTAGCCGTCAGTTGCAGTAACCTCGGGGCCGCACAAAACGGGGTACAGCCACCGGCTCCTCACATTGTCAAACCTCCCGGCAGGCAGTATAAAATAGTTTGGAACGCAATATCACTTCATAGGTTTGAAGAACAACTGTGGTCGCGGAAAGAGGATCCAATGAATAATATTGAGCAAGATATGTCGGAAACGCTGATAACCCTGGCGTCGGACATAGTCGCGGCACACGTTAGCAACAACAGCCTGTCCGCCGATGAAGTCCCGGCCTTGATCACGAATGTTTACAATGCGTTGGCAAACCTGGGCCAAGCGTCGGAACCTGTGCAGGAACGTCCCGAACCGGCCGTGTCCGTGCGGGCATCGGTCAAGCGCGACCACGTCGTCTGCCTCGATTGCGGCAAGAAGATGAAGATGCTCAAGCGCCACCTGATGACCGAGCACAACATGACCACTGACGAGTACCGGGCGCGGTGGGATCTGGGCAGCGATTATCCGATGGTTGCACCGGCCTATGCCGAAACCCGGCGTGACCTGGCGAAGAAAATCGGACTCGGCCGCAAGCCCGGGCAGAAGCGCGGACGCCGCAAGGCCGACGCCTGACGCCTTCGCTGCGCAAGCGAGCGAGCGAGCGGTTTGCCCGAACAACGGGCACGCCGCCCTATCGCTTGAGAAAATCGCGTCACGGTCCTATGGGTGGATAGCGCTTCTTTTGGTGAGGACTCCGGCTTGCAGCAATCGATCGATCTCGAACAATTATGTGCCGAGCGCGGGCTGCGCATAACCGAGCAGCGCCGCGTTATCGCCCGCGTATTGTCCGAAAGCGAAGACCATCCCGATGTCGAAGCGCTGCACCAGCGCGCCTCCGCCATCGACCCGAAGATTTCCATTGCCACCGTTTACCGCACCGTGCGCCTGTTCGAAGAGGCGGGAATTCTCGACCGGCATGACTTTGGCGACGGGCGCGCCCGCTACGAAGCGGCTCCCGAAGCGCATCACGATCATCTGATCGACGTCGAAAGCGGCAAGGTCGTGGAATTCGTCGATCCGGAACTGGAAGCCCTGCAGCGGCAGATTGCCGAGAAGCTGGGCTACCGGCTGGTCGATCACCGGATGGAATTATACGGTGTCCGGCTTGACCGGGCCGAAAGCGGCGACAAGGGGCGCGGCAAGCGGTGAACGCCGCGCGGCGGTCGGCGGCAGAACGCGGCGAGCCGAGCAACCTTACCGCAATCGAATGGGTCCGGTTCACCCTGCGCGTCCTCGGCATGGTCGCATTGCTGGTGATCTTTGTCCCGCTCCACTATTTCTACCGCATCTTCAAATACGGCTCGCCCTTCCCGATGCTGTTTCTGCGCTATGCCGGTCGGCTGGCGGGAGCCCGCGTCCGAACCATCGGCACGCCGCTGCGCCGCGACGTATTCTTCATTTCCAACCATGTCTCGTGGCTCGACATCCTTTCGCTCGCAGGGGCCAGCGGGACCGCATTCGTGGCCAAGTCGGAATTGGGCGAGGTGCCGGTGATCAGCTGGCTGTGCCGGCTGAACCGGACGGTGTTCGTCAAACGCGAGAACCGGCTGGGCGTGGCCGAGCAGATTAACCAACTGCGCGAGGCACTGGCGGACAATTGGTCGGTCACTGTCTTTCCCGAAGGCACCACCACCGACGGCCAGTCCCTGCTGCCGTTCAAGACCTCGATGCTGAGCGTGCTGGAGCCGCCGCCGCCCGGCGTGCTGGTCCAGCCGGTCCTGCTCGATTACGGCGCAGTGGGCGAGGATCTTGGCTGGATCGGGGACGAAAGCGGGGTGAACAACGCCAAGCGGGTATTGTCACGCCGGGGCAGTTTCGAATTGCGGATGCATTTCCTTGAACCGTTCAGCCCGGAAGAATTTCGCGGCCGTAAAGCAATCGGCGCCCGCGCGCGCGCCGCGATCGAGGCCGCGCTGCTGACCACGCTCGGCAAGCCGCTGCGCCAGTTCAAGCACGATGTCGTGCCGGTGCGCTACCACGCGCCGAAGGAAAGCCTGCCGATCGAATAAAGCCCGCCATTTGCTAACCCCCCGCGGGGCGCTATAGGCCCCAGCCATGCGCAAGACTGCTTCCCCCAAGACCTACCGCGTCGAAAGTTTCGGCTGCCAGATGAACGTCTATGACGGCGAGCGGATGGCCGAAATGCTCGACCGCGAAGGGATCGCGCCCGCAGCCGATGGCGCGGATGCGGACTTGGTCGTGCTCAACACCTGCCACATCCGCGAAAAGGCGTCCGAGAAAGTCTATTCGCGCATCGGGCGATTGACCAAGGGGCGCGAGAACCCGCCCCTGATCGCGGTGGCAGGATGCGTCGCCCAGGCCGAAGGCGAGGAGATCATGGCCCGGTCCCAAGCTGTCAGCATGGTGGTTGGCCCGCAGGCCTATCACCGGCTCCCCGCAATGCTCGAGCGGGCGGTGGGCGGCCTGCGCACGGCGGACACGGATATGCCCGCGGACGCCAAATTCGCCGCTTTACCCAGCCGCCGCAAAAGCGCCCCGAGTGCGTTCCTGACCATTCAGGAAGGGTGCGACAAATTCTGCACCTATTGCGTAGTTCCCTATACCCGCGGCGCAGAAATATCGCGTCCGTTCAGCGCTCTGGTGGACGAAGCGAAGAAACTGGTCGAAGTTGGCGCGAAGGAAATAACCCTGCTCGGCCAGAACGTCAGCGCCTGGCGCGGCGAGGATGCCAAGGGCCAGGCAATCGGCATGGCCGGCCTGATCCGCGCGCTCGCGGAAATTCCCGAGCTCCTGCGGATACGCTACATGACCAGCCACCCCGCCGACATGGACGATGCGCTAATTGCGGCGCACGGCGAAGTGGCCAAGCTGATGCCATTCCTCCATTTGCCGGTGCAAAGCGGCAACGACCGCGTGCTGAAGGCGATGAACCGCAGTCACACGGCAGAAAGTTACCTGAAACTGCTGGACCGGTTCCGCGCCGCGCGGCCGGACCTGGCGCTGTCGGGCGACTTCATCGTCGGCTTTCCAGGGGAGACGGACGCCGAGTTCGAGGACACGCTGAAGCTCGTCGATGCCGTGGGATATGCGCAGGCCTACAGCTTCAAATACTCGCCCCGCCCCGGCACCCCCGCGGCCGACATGGACGGGCAAATCGCACCCGAAGTGATGGACGAGCGGTTGCAACGCCTGCAAGCCGCCCTCGGCCGCGACCAGCTGGCCTTCAACGCCGCCAGCGTCGGCAAGACCTGCGAAGTTCTGGTCGACCGGACGGGCAAATTTCCCGGCCAGATGCTCGGCAAGTCACCGTGGCTGCAATCGATTCACTTCACCGGTGATGCACAGATTGGCGATCTGGTGCGCGTGGAACTGGTCGAAGCAATGGGCAGTTCGCTGGGCGGGCGTCTGGTCTGACCACTGCGCCTGATCGGTCAATCTTCGTTGAAATACCCGCGCACGGCTGCATCCCTGATCGAAAGCGATCCTGCATTGGGCCGTAAACCGTAGACAGCACGTAGGTATCCGCGATCGAAGCGAGTTAGTTCATCAGGCGCATTTTCAGGAGCGACGAACAGGTTGAGAATCGTATCGAGGGAGCCAGCCTTTTCAGGTGGCAATTCATCGACCGACGCAAGCAGCCGGAGCGATGCATAATCCGCCAACTGGTGCAATGTCTTTCCGGGCAGATAAGCAACATCGATAAGTACGACCGCGCCAACCATGTCCAATCGGTTGGGAGCATTCAGCCGTCCAGTTTGATACTGGTTGTTCACCGCCACTTCCCGCCCATTGATAATCTGGTACTCCAGCTTCTTGCCGTCGACACCGCGCAATTCAGTCGTTTGCCAGGCATGTGCTGCAATATCGCCGTCGATGATCCGACGGTACTCGTAATCCAGAAGATTGGTGAACAGCCATGGTTCCTCTTCGCGCAACTCTTCTACTGTTGATCGGCCATTCTTGGTGAAGATCAGCAGCGCATTGGGCGTGCAATTCTCAGCAGCGACGGGTGCCCCTGCCGCCCGGGCGTTATCCTTGATCCGATCGCCGATGGCGATGGCATAATCGGACTTGAGACCGATGATATGGAGGCAGAAGGGATCATAGAAACGCGACACGGGCTTGTCGATTGGCGGCCGGCGGGTAATATCTCCGGCCAACTGGCGCACGGCCTTTTCTTCTGACGCGCGATCTCCCTCTACGATGATTTCCTGGCTCTGTACCGGGTCGGCAGCCGACCGTTCTTGTGCCAAAACCGGGGGCGACGCTGCCAATCCGAGAAGCGCGATCATCTTCGTAACCCGGCCCACCATGACTCACTTCCTGCAAATTTTCGAGTGAAGTCAGATACCTCTTTTGCACGTGCTTGGGAAGATCAAGTATTAAGCTGACCAGCCGGTTACTATCCACCGCTTCCTGGCACGCCGCGCCTTGCCTGAGGCCGGAACGCGCCTACATTCCGAATCAGACATGAAAGGAATACATGGCTCGTAAACCTGCCAAGGCCCATCCGGCCATCTCGCCATCCCCCGTCGCGCTGCGCGAGAATCGCCGGGCGAAAGCGGATGTGAATTTCGAGGACCAATCGCTGCTGGTTCCGCTGTTCGGCCAGTTCGATGCCAATCTGGTACAAGTCGAAAACCGGCTCGGCGTGTTCATCTCGGCGCGCGGCAACGCGGTCCAGATCGAAGGCCCGGAAGATTCGGTCGCCCGCGCCCGCGATATCCTCAACAAGATGTACGACCGGCTGGCCATGGGTCAGGATCTCGGCGCGGGCGAGATCGAGGCGCTGATCGCCATGTCCAACGAACCCACGCTGGAAGGCATCCTGCGCGGCTCGCCCGATTTGCCCCCGGTGATGATCCGTACGCGCAAGAAGACCATTGTCCCGCGTTCCGCCACCCAGATCGAGTATATGCGGGCATTGGCGCGCGAAGACCTGATCTTTGCGCTGGGTCCCGCCGGCACCGGCAAGACTTATGTCGCGGTGGCGCAGGCGGTTTCGCAGCTGATCACCGGCAGCGTCCAGCGGCTGATCCTGTCGCGTCCCGCGGTCGAGGCGGGCGAGAAGCTGGGCTTCCTGCCAGGCGATATGAAGGACAAGGTCGATCCCTATCTGCGCCCGCTGTACGATGCGCTATACGATTGCATGCCGCCGGAACAGGTGGAGCGGCGCATTGCCAGCGGCGAGATCGAGATCGCGCCAATCGCGTTCATGCGCGGACGCACGCTGGCCGATGCCTTCGTCATCCTGGACGAAGCGCAGAACACCACGCGCGAACAGATGAAGATGTTCCTCACCCGTTTCGGCCAGAACAGCCGGATGGTGGTGTGCGGCGATCCGAAACAGGTCGATATTCCCGGCGGCGACCGGATGAGCGGACTGATCGACGCGGTCGAGAAGCTGGAAGGTATCGAGGGCATCGCGATTACCCGCTTCACCCGCGCCGACGTGGTCCGCCATCCGATCGTGGGCCGGATCGTCGAAGCCTATGAAGGGCCGGATGCCTGAGATGCTGCCTTGAACCTCGACATCGACATCGACGGTTGGCCGCCATCGTCCGACTGGCCCGACCTGGCCGAACGTGCGGCAGAGGCGGCACAGCAGGTCGCGCCGGAACTTGCCAACCAGCGGCTGACCGCCAGCCTGCTGTTTACGCTGGACGAGGACGTTCACACGCTGAACCGCGAATGGCGCAGCAAGGACACCGCCACCAACGTCCTGTCTTTCCCGATGCTGACGCGGGAGGAACTGCTCGGCCTCGCGCCGGAGGGCGGGCCGGAAATGCTTGGCGATCTGGCGCTGGCGTATGAAACCTGCGCGCGGGAGGCGGCCGAAAAGGGCATTCCGTTGGCCGATCACGCCGCGCATCTGATCGTCCACGGCCTGCTGCATCTGGCCGGTCACGACCATGTGCATTCGGACGAGGAAGCCGATGCAATGGAAAGATTGGAAATTAAGGCACTTGCGATTATGGGGCTATCTGACCCATATTGAACCCGGCCCCTGACGGGCCTGACGATTCCCAGGAGTAACCACACAGGGCCATGCCCGAGTTAGATCCCCCCGCCGGAGACGCGGACAGTAGAGGCGGGCTGTGGCTCGCACTTCGCAAATTGCTGGGTGCCGATGACGGCGAACGTTCCCTCCGCGCACAGCTGGAGGAAGCGATCGACGAGCACGAGGACGAACACCCCTCGGACGAAGAGACTCCGAAAAACGGCGACCTGTCGAGCGTAGAGCGGCAAATGCTGCGCAATATGCTCCATTTCAGCGAGCACGATGCCGACGACGTGGCGATCCCGCGCGGCGAGATTATCGCCGTGCCGGCCCATGCGACATGGGAAGAACTGGTCGAAGCCTTTGCCGAACATGGCCATTCGCGCTTCCCGGTTTACCGCGAGACGCTCGACGAGGTCATCGGCATGATCCACATCAAGGACGTGTTCCCGTTCCTCGCGCGCAAACTGCCCCCGCCGGCGGACTGGACGATCCTGATGCGCCAGCCGCTCTACGTGCCGCAATCGCGCAATGCGCTGGATGTGCTGGCCGACATGCGCAGCCGGCGGATCCATCTGGCCGTGGTGGTCGATGAATTTTCCGGCACCGACGGGATCATCACGATCGAGGATCTGGTCGAGGAAATCGTCGGCAACATCGAAGACGAGCATGACGATATTCCCGAAGATCTGATCGTCGCCATCGGTGACGGGATGTGGGACTGCGACGCGCGCGCCGAGTTGGACGATGTCGCTCAGATAATCGACACCCGGCTGGCCGAAGTCGAAGAATCGGTCGACACTCTGGGCGGTCTTGCATTCGTGCTCGCCGAACAAGTCCCGCAAGTCGGCACGATAGTCACACACCCGAGCGGTTGGCGAATGGAAATAACCTCCGCCGACGAAACCCACGTAAAGCGGCTGCGGTTACATCCTCCTATCGGGGAAGAAGCCGGGAAAGACTAAGCCCGGCGGAGTTTTTTCCGCACTTGCGAAGAATCTCTCGACAAACCGGGCGCGGCAACACATCCTGTCTCCATGCCGGCCCGCCGACTGCCTCCCCTTCGCGCATTGGAAGCGTTTGTCCGGACGGTCAGGCTCGGGTCCTCGCGCGCGGCTGCGGACGAACTGGGCCTGAGCCCCTCCGCCCTGTCGCGCCGGATCGGCAATCTGGAAGAATTCGTCGGCAAGAAGCTGTTCACCCGGGCGCGCCAGTCGATGCAGCTGACGGTCGAGGGCGATGCGTTCTATCAGGCGGTTGCGCCGCAGTTGGAGGCGCTGGCCCGGGCGGTCGAAAGCCAGTCGGAAAACATGTCGCTGCTGCGGCTGCATCTGGGCGTTCTGCCGCTGTTCGGCAGCCAGCGCCTGTTTCCCCGATTGCAGGAATTGCGCAGCCTGCATCCCTTGCTTCACATCGATATCGACACCGGGCCGCATCTCGAAGACCGCGTTGGCGACACGCTGGACGCGGCCATCATCCTGTCTCGCCGGCCAGGCAGCGCACTTCATGCGGTGCGGCTGGATCACAACATGGTCCATGCGATCTGCAGCGAAAAGCTGGCCAAGGAACTCGGCCCCGAACCGGGTATCGAACAATTGTCCCGGCAGACATTCCTGCTGCACAACGAATTGCCCGACAGTTTCGAAGCGTGGAAACGCGCGCTCAAACTCGACGATCTGGAACCCGCCGCGATCGATCATTACGATTCCGGCCAGCTGATCCTGGAGGCTGCGGCGCAGGGCCTCGGCATTGCGATCATGCATGACGACCACATGCGCCGCGCGTCCGACAAACGACTGCGCAAGATCTTCGATGTCGAGATCGAAAGCCCCTACAGCTACTGGTTCGTCTGCCGCCCCAACGCGCTGGAGGAACGGCCCGTACGCCAGTTCCACGACTGGCTGGTCAAGGCCGGACTCTAGGACAAGCGCTATTTTTTCTTCAGCGGAACCTCGTGTGCGCAGGGCGTCCCGCGTTTCCCGCTCGTGCCGGGGTGCGGTTTTTCGGGCGGACCGCATTCCACTTCCGGCTTGGCGATACCATTGGACGCCAGCAGCTCGGCCGCCGCCGGTTCATCATACGCCGCGATCCACGTCAGGCAGTCGGCCAGCTTGCGAATGCTGTGCTTGCTGCCGGCATTGGCGGTGGGCGAACAGTTGATCACCACGACATTTGCAGCCGCAGGTTCGCGGTATCGGCGCAGCAGCCGCAAAAACTCGCCCCGCTCCGCAATTGCCAGGCGGTTTCCGGCGTTCTGCATCGGATCGCCGGTGAACAGCGGCGAGGTGTTGAATACGAACGCTTTCACATCAGGATTATCGATCGAAATCTGTGTCGCCAGCGCGCCGCCCAGCGAATGTCCGGTGACTTCGATGGGGACATCCGCCATCCCGTTGTCATCGAGGAGGGCGCGTTCGAGCGTATAGATGGCGCGCGCGCCTTCTCGCTGGCCTTCGCCCAGATTACCCGAAAACAGATCGGACCGCGATCCGAATTCGGTTCCGCGAAACGCGATGATGCGCGCTACGGGTTTGCCGACGCGGGCTTCCTTGGCAAATCGGTCGACCACGATGTAGGCAAGGCCGCTGCCATCATTTTCTGCCTCTTCGCGCTTCGCGAAACCGGCGGGAAGCACCTTGTATTCGTCATCGTCCTGATAGGCGTTCGAACTGAGCAACGCATAGGGATAGCTTTGCGCTGCCGCCTGCCGGACGAAGGAACACCAGCCGCCCGGCTCCGTCTGGCAGGGGCTGCGCGACTGGCTCAGGTCCGGCAGCGGCGTGATGCAGCCGCCCAGCGCCAGAACGCCAAGCAAGACCGCGAAATGGCGGATCACCGCCCTGCCCCCGCCCGCTTTCAGTTCAGCTGACGGTTGCTTTGACGATCTTGCCGGGCGAGCGCGGCGGTTCGCCCTTGGGCAGCGCGTCGACATGCTCCATGCCGCTCGTCACTTCGCCCCATGCGGTGTACTGGTTATCGAGGAAGCGCGCATCGTCGAAACAGATGAAAAACTGGCTGTTGGCGCTGTCGGGCGCGGAGGAACGTGCCATCGAACATACGCCGCGCACATGGGGCACCGCGTTGAATTCCGCCTTCAGATCGGGCTTCGGGCTGCCGCCCATGCCGGTGCCGGTCGGCTCGCCGCCCTGCGCCATGAAGCCGGGAAAGACGCGGTGGAACACCACGCCGTCATAGAAACCTTCCTTCGCCAGCTCCGTGATCCGCTCGACATGGCCGGGCGCGACATCGGGGCGCAATTTGATCACGACATCGCCTTCGCCGTTTTCGGTTGCGAGCGTAAGAGTAAGCGTCTGGTCGGCCATTTCGGTAAGTCTCCAAGCAAGTGCGTCGATTGATACCGGGCCGATATAGGCGATGAAGCGCAGAAGTCACGCGCGGCTTGCGATTACGCTGGCGCTTGCAATTGATGCCTCCGCCCTTAGAGCGAGGCAATGGCAAAGCACGAGCGCCCCGATCTGGAACAGGACGACCTGCTGGTGGTGGATGCGCCCACGCCGGACGAAGGCGCGCGTCCTGACGACCGCGTCGACGACGAGCGCCATGACGAAGAAAACCGCCTGAAGCCGGGCTATGTCCGCCGCGTCCGTGATGCGCTGGCGGAAGAAGATTACAGTACCGTCTACGATCTGGTGGAACCGCTCCACCCGGCCGACATCGCCGATCTTATCGAACTGTTCGATCCCGACGAACGGCGGGATTTCGCCAGCGCGGTGACCGATCTGATGTCCAGCGACGTGATCGCCGAGCTGAACGATCATGTCCGCGAGGACATGATGGAATCGCTGTCGGCCCGCTCGGTCGCGTCGATTGCGGGGCAGCTGGAAACCGACGACGCGGTGCAGCTGATCGAGGATCTCGACCATGCCGACCAACAGGCGGTGCTGGCCGAACTCGACGCGGAAGACCGCGCCGCCATCGAAAGCGCGCTGGCCTATCCCGAGGAAACCGCCGGTCGGTTGATGAGCCGCGATTTCGTGGCGGTGCCGGAACATATGACAGTCGGCAATCTGATCGATTATCTGCGCGAGGACGGCGATCTGACGACCGATTTCTTCGAAGTCTTCGTGGTCGATTACGCGCATCACCCGCTCGGCACCTGCCAGCTGAGCTGGGTTCTGCGCACCCCTCGCCAGATCGCGCTGACCGATGTGATGAAGCGCGACCAGACGCTGATCCCGGTGACGATGGACCAGGAAGAAGTCGCGCTGATGTTTCAGAAATACGCGCTGATTTCCGCCGCCGTGGTGGATGACAGCGGGCGGCTGGTCGGCCAGATGACGGTGGACGACGTCGTCCACATCATCTCCGAAGAAGCCAGCGAGGATGCGCTGCTGATGTCCGGCGCGGGCGATGGCGACATCAATGAACCGATCCGCGATGCTTATGGCGCGCGCGTCCGCTGGCTGGTGGCGAACCTCGGCACGGCGCTGATCGCCAGCCTGATCATCGCATCCTTCGGCGCGGCGATCGAACAATTGGTGGCGCTCGCGGTGCTGATGCCGATCGTCGCCAGCATCGGCGGCAACGCGGGCACGCAAACCATGGCGGTTTCCGTACGCGCGATCGCGATGAACCAGCTGACCCGCGCCAACACCGGTCGGATGCTGTGGCGCGAAATGCGCGTGGCGCTGCTCAACGGCGGGACCATCGCGGTGCTGGTCGGTGTCGCCACCGGAATGATCTTCACCCCGACGCTGGGCGCGGTGATCGCGGTGGCCCTGCTGATCAACATCGTGACCGCCGGCCTGGCCGGGGTGCTGGTGCCGGTAATCTTCGAGCGGTTGAAGCAGGACCCGGCGGTCGCCAGTTCGGTTTTCGTGACCATGATCACCGATTCGATGGGCTTTTTCGCCTTCCTCGGGCTGGCGGTGGCAGCCGGCCTGGCGGGATAGGCCATGCCGCTGCACATGACCAAGATCGCGTTCCGTAGCGAAAGCGTGGACAGCTTGCGCGCGTGGCTGGAAGCGCAGGATCCGGTCGCGCGGCTGACCACCAAGAACCGTCCGCTCAAGTGGGAGGACATGATCGGCGGATCGCTCTACTGGATTCACCAGCACGCGATCGTCGGCCGCAGCCCGATCCTCGGCTTCGAGAAAACGCCCGAGGGCCGCTGGTGGATCGAGTTGTCACCGCAGCTGATCGGCGTTCACCCCAAACCCAAGCGCGCCCACCAGGGCTGGCGCTACCTCAAGGGCGATCCCCCGCCCGATCTGGCCGAGGGCGAGGATATCGGCGACGTCCTGCCCGGCAAGCTGATGGGCAAGCTCGCCCGGCTGGGGCTGGTCTGAGGCATCGGAGACCGGCGGCCCGGCCAGTCCGGCAAACTGAAATCAGGCGTCGACCTTTGCCGCCACCCGCCGCAGCGCGTTCGCATAGACCTCCGGTTCCTGCGCACCCGGAATCAGATATTTGCCTTCGATCAGCATGGCTGGCACGCCGGTGATGTTCATGTCGTAAGCCGCCTGTTCCTCGGCGCGGACGTGGGCGGCGAATTCGCTACTGGCCAGCGCTGCTGCGGCGGCTTCGCGGTCGAGCCCTGTACTGGTGGCGATATCAAGCAGCACATCGTGGTCGCCCAGGTTGCGGCGCTGCCCGAAATGCGCGTCGAACAATGCCAGTTTGAGCCGGTTCTGCGCTTCCGGCCCGGCGCTTGCGAGCGCCCAGAGCAGCAATTTATGCGCATCGAACGTGTTCCACATCATCGCGGGCGGGGCTTCACCATTGTCATCCCCGGCACCCGCATAATCCAGCGACACCCCGGCTTCGATGGCCGCCGTGCGCATCTGGTCCTGCACGCCGTGTGCCTGTTCCAGAGTGCGGCCGTATTTGCGCGCGATGTGGGCGCTGCGTTCCTCTCCCTCGGGCGGCATATCGGGGTTGAGTTCGAAGGCGTGCCAGCGAATGTCCGCCTCGATCTCGCCGTCGAGCAGCGCCAGCCCCTTCTGCAGCTTGCCGTAGCCGACCAGGCACCACGGGCACATCACATCGGACCAGATGTCGATTGTAAGTTTGCGCGCCATGCCGGTTCTCCTGTTCGTTCTTGTCAGCCCTTCGCCAGCCACCATTTCAGCAGATGATGGGCGATCGCGACAGGCGGCGGCGGGGCGAATGGAATCAGTTCATCCTTCATCGCACCGTCGCGGCCCGCTGCCATGGCAGATAGGATGTCCTCGCGGGAAAACCAGCGCGCTTCCTCCAGTTCGGTAGTGTCGATGGTCAGCGCATCATCCTCCGCCACCGAATAGCACCCGATCATCAGCTGGCTGGGAAACGGCCACGGCTGGGTAGCGACATATTCGACATTGCGAACCCGCACCCCGGCTTCCTCGAACACTTCGCGCGCAACCGCTTCCTCGATGGTTTCGCCGGGTTCGACGAAGCCAGCCAGCGCCGAGAACGCCTTGGGCGGAAAGCGCGGCTGACGGCCGAGCAGCAGGCGGCCCGAATGCTCGACGAGCATGATCGTCACCGGGTCCGTCCGCGGAAAATGCTGCGCCTCGCACCCGCCTTCGCTTCTGGGACTGCAATCGCGCTGCCAGCCGCCCTTGCTGAGCCGGGTCGCCTTCCCGCAGCGGGCGCAGAACCGGTGCCGGGCGTGCCAATCAACCAGCGCCCGCGCGACGCCGTAGGTCGCCAGGTCTCCGGGCGCGAGCAATTGCATAGCCTGCCAGATCGCCGGGTTGGCATAGGCCGGTCCCGCCGCGCCCTCATCCGGCACCGCGGCAAAACAGCCCTTGCCGTCGATCAGACCGAGGAACACCAGTTCGGCGTCCTCCGCAGCATCGGCGAGAGTCCCCCAGCCCAGTTCCCCCAGGTCGCCGATCACCGGCATCAGCCCGTCGAGTTTCAGCAGCCGCGCGCGCCAGTCCATCAGCCCGGCAAGGGCAGCAGGATCGGCGCGGATATGGTCTGCCCGGTCGAGCGGAGACCCGGCGAATGCAACGATGGGCAGCGTCATCAGCCCTGCATGGCCGCGAGGTCGGCCAACACGGCTGTCGGGAACGCGCCGTGCACGGGAAATGCCTCCGACGGCATATACTGGGTGTAGAGCGACGCGCGCAGGCCGAGCTTCATGCTGACATAGGCCACCGTGCCCGCTGCGCCGCCCCAGCCATAGGTCCCTGCCTGCGCCCCGAGGCCGACCCGCCCGCCCGCGCCGAAACCGGCACCGTCAGCCATGGTCCCGGCGGTGCCGACCGTTTCGGGCAAGAGATTGGAGGTGCCGACGCGGACCGCCAGCTCGCCCATCACCCGCGTCCCGTCGATCGTGCCGTAACCCAGCAGCATCCGCAGGAACCGGTCGTAATCGCGCGGGCTGGAAACCAGCCCGGCCCCGCCGAAGGGAAAAGCGGGCGCCTGAGTGTAAATCGACGCATTGGCCGGATCGATCGGCAGCAGCGCTCCGCCCATGACCCCGTAATTGGCGGTCAGCCGCCCAATTTCCGATTCGGGAACCTGGAACCAGGTGCTGGTCATGCCGCAGGGTTTAAAGATGTTGGCCGCCAGAAATTCATCGAATGGTGTGCCGGAAACCACTTCGATTACCCGGCCCAGCAGGTCGAGCGAGACCGAATAGCTCCACTTGGTGCCCGGCTGGTAAACCAGCGGCAAGGCGGCGAGCCCGTCGGCGAAGGCTTCCAGGCTCTCGACCGGCTTGCCCCGCCCGAAACCCGGGATCGGCAGGCGGCTGACTTGTCCGGCGATCAGGCCGCGATCCTCATACGCGGTCTTGATCGCGCCCTTCTGGACAACGTTATAACCAAGCCCCGCGGTATGGGTGAGCAAATGCCGGATGGTGATCGGCCGTTCTGCCGGCACCGTGTCGGTGATCGAACCGTCTGGTGTCCGCTGCACCTGCATCTTGGCATAGGCGGGCAGGATTTCCGCCAGCGGCTGGTCGAGACCCAGCTTGCCCTGATCGATCAGCATCATCACGGCCATGCCGGTTATCGGCTTGGTCATGGAATAGATCCGGTACAGGCTGTCGATTCCGGCGGGCGCGGCCTGTCCGACCGCGAGCGTGCCCCTGGCGATGATTTCGGGTGACTGCTGCCCCCAGCCCATGGCCGCAACCATGTTGGCGAGCGTCCCGCCGCCATATTTGTTGACCATCGCCGCGACATTGGTCCAGCTTGCCGAAGTCGCGCCGTCCTGCGCGAAAACGGCGGCACCCATCGGCAGTCCCGCCAGTGCCGCCCCGGCCCCGAGCCAGGCCCCGCCCCGCAGCAGCGAGCGGCGTGAAAAGGCAATATCCTCGAATTCCCGGTAGGCCATCAGACAGTCCTTATTTGCAATCTGTTGACAGCTTGATGATCGAAGCGAAGTGAACGGTCAATTACCGATCTTGCAATCCCGTGCTGTTTTACCTATGTAATACACATGCTGAACATTCTTTCGATCCTGATCGGTATCGTCGCTCTGGTCCTCGCCATCCCCTCGGCCATTCCGCTGCTTGGCTGGGGCAACTGGATTGTCCTGCCGATTGCCATTTTCGGTGCCGGTGTCGGCGCACTTTCCAGTTCCAACACGGGGCGCAATTTCTGCCTGGTGGTAATCGTGATCGCGGCGATCCGGCTTTCGCTCGGCGGCGGGATCATCTAGGCTTTACTGCAGCGCCAACCGCGCAGCCTTGGCGAACAGGGTGGGCAGCCCGGCATCGGGAAGCCGCTCGATCGGCCACCATTCCCCCTCTGCCGCCAGGTTCGGCACTCCGCTGCGCAGCCGCCTGACCGACAGCTCGAGCGCGAAGTGGCTGAAGGTGTGGCGCACCAGACCCGCCGCTTCCCATTCTCCTGCCAGAGGCGGCTCGCCCGTTCCGTCGCTCGCGGCCGCCCAGCCATCGTCGGGCAAGCCGCGCATACCGCCCAGCATTCCGCTGCCCTGCCGCGTGACCAGCCAGACAGCGCCGCCGCGCTCGATCCAGAACGCCGCCCCCTGCCGCACCGGCCTGACTGCTTTGGGGGCCTTGACCGGGTAGTCCGCCGGATTTCCCGCAGCGCGGGCGGCGCAGTGGCCGGACAGGGGGCACAGCAGACAATTGGGATCGCGCGTGGTGCAGATGCCCGATCCCAGATCCATCATCGCCTGGGCGAAATCGCCGGCGCGTGTGCCGGGGGTGATGTTCTCCGCAAACTCGGCGATCTTGCGGCGCGATCCCGGCAGCGGCTGCGCAATCGCGAACAGGCGCGAGACAACCCGCTCGACATTGGCATCGACCACCACCGCGCGCTGGCCGAAAGCAATCGCGGACACTGCCGCCGCGGTATAGGCGCCCAGCCCCGGCAATCTGCGCAAGTCCGCCTCATTGTCCGGAAAGCCGCCCATCGCCGCCACTTCCCGCGCGCAGCGAACCAGGTTCCGGGCGCGGGAGTAATAGCCCAGCCCCGCCCATGCCGCCATGACGTCCGCTTCCGGCGCAGCGGCCAGCGCGGCGACATCGGGCCAACGCGCGAGGAAGTGTGCGAAATAGGGCTTCACCGCCGCGACCGTGGTTTGCTGCAGCATGACTTCGGACAGCCACACACGGTACGGTTCCGGCGCAGGCATCCCGGGCGGCGCCCGCCACGGCAGAGCGCGCGCGTGGCGGTCGTACCAGCCGAGCAGCGCCGCGGGAATGGCCCCGGAAAAGGTGCCCGGGGCAGAAGGGACGCTGGCAGTCATCCCGCGCCTATGGCATGGGTTTGCAGGTAATGGAATCAGACAGCGAAAAGCCCCGGAAAGCCCCGGCCAAGCCGTCCGCCAAACTCGCGCGTCCATACGAGCGCGCGCGCGGCGGCCCGGCAAAACCGATTGCCGACCTGATGCCCCAGATCGGGCGCACTGCCTTTCGCCGGTTCGGCTTCGTCCAGTCCTCCGTCGTCACCCGCTGGCCCGAGATTGTCGGCGAGACTCATGCCCGCGTCTGCGCCCCAGAGGCGATCCGCTTCCCGCCGGGCGAGAAATCAGACGGAATCCTGCAATTGGTGGTGCTGCCGGCCCATGCACCGCTGATCCAGCATGTGATCCCCGAAATCATCGAGCGAGTGAACCGTTTCTTCGGCTATGCCGCTGTAAGCCGGGTAAAGCTTCGGCAAGGCGTGGTTAAGCCGCCCTCGGGTGAAAGACGCGGCAGCGCGCCGCCGTCGCTCCGGCCGATCCCGATGGAACTGGGCGACAGCCTGCGCGATATCGGCGATCCGGAGCTGCGCAAGGTGCTGGAATCGCTCGCCCGGTCGATGGGTGGGCCGGACGATGGAATGCCTGAAAAGGGCAAGAAGGAAGGCAACAGCTGATGTTCAGGAAATCTGCCGCACTCGGCCTCGCGGCATTGGCAATGATCGCGGCGAGCGGCGCACATGCCGAATCGGCCAGCTACATCAACCAGGTCCGGGTTACCGATGGCGGTCACCAGATCGGCAATCCCGATGCCAAACTCGCGGTGCAGGAATTCGTCAGCTACACCTGCCCTGCCTGCGCCAATTACACGCGCTTTCATCATGGCGCGCTGGAACTGGCCTATGTTTCGACGGGCGATGTCACCCTGGAAATACGCCATATCATTCGTGACCCGATCGACCTTACTGCCGTGATGCTGACCCATTGCGGCGCGGCGAGCAAATTTCCGCAAAACCACAAGGCGATGATGCTGGGGCAGGACAAATGGCTGCCGCGCGCCCAATCGGCTACTGCGGCGCAGCGCAGCCGCTGGGCTACCGGCACCGGAGCCTCCCGCCGCCGCGCGATCGCGAGCGACATGGGGTTTTACGCCATGATGGAAAGCCGTGGATACCGGCGCACCGATATCGACCGGTGCCTGGCGGATGAAGCCAAGGCCGCCGCGCTGGCCGAGGCATCCGAGGCAAACGGGGCGAAATATTTCGTCTCCAGCACCCCCAGCTTCGCCATCAACGGCGTGACATTGGCAGGCACCCACAGCTGGAACCTGCTGGAACCGCAAATCAGGGCGCGCCTGCCCTGAACTGCGAGCAGTACGGTGACGGGGCATAAACTGTGGAAACTGCCCGCCCCTTCTTCTACCGTCGCGCCAAATCATCTAGCCTTCCCATTCCAGCATCAGGATACCGACCGAAATGACCACGCTCCGCCGCATCGCCTTGTTGACCTTCTCCGCTCCGCTCGCCCTGAGCCTCGCCGCCTGCGGGGACAGCGCCACGACCGAGGGCGAAATCGCCGAGAGCGCACCGGTTGCGAAGGTTGCGGCACCCGCCGGGCAATCCTGGGCCGATGTGGCGACGGTCAGCGAATATGACGGCTATGTGATGGGCAACCCGGACGCGCCGATCAAGCTGGTCGAATATGCGTCGCTGACCTGCGGTGCCTGCGCCGCTTTCTCCACCGAAGCCGCCGAACCGCTGCGCGATGAATACATCAACACCGGGGCGGTCAGCTATGAAATCCGCAATCAGGTCCACAATGCGATCGACCTGGTGCTCGCCCGCCTGGTGCGCTGCGGGCAGCCGGAAAGCTTCCACCCGCTGGCGGAACAAATCTGGCTGAACCTGGGCCCACTTATGCAGCAAACGCAGGCCAATCCGCAGGCTCTGGAAGCCGCCATGACCCTGCCCGAAAATCAGCGCTTCGCAGCGATCGGTGAAGCCAGCGGCGTGTTCGATTTCTTCGCGGCGCGCGGGCTCAGCCGCGATCAGGCGCGCACCTGCCTGGCGGACAACGCATCGGTGACGGCGATTGCCGAACGCTCCGAAGCGCAGTCGACCGAATTCAACGTCACCGGCACCCCGACCTTTTTCATCAACGGTACGCGCGTTGACGGGACCAGCTGGAACATCGTGGAGCCGTTGCTCCAGCGTGCCGGCGCGCGCTGACGCAGGCGCGGCAAACCAGGGGGCGGGGGAACAGCGACCAGGATGCAAATCAAGCGGCTCAAGCTCAGCGGATTTAAAAGCTTTGTAGAGCCTGCAGAATTGCGCATCGAACCCGGCCTGACCGGGGTGGTCGGGCCGAACGGTTGCGGCAAATCCAATCTGCTGGAGGCGATCCGCTGGGTAATGGGCGAAAATTCGCCCAAGTCGATGCGGTCGGGCGGGATGGAGGATGTCATCTTCGCCGGGACCGTCACCCGCCCGCCGCGCGATTTTGCCGAAGTCGTGCTGCAGGGTGAAACCGCCGACGGCGAAGAACTCGACGTCACCCGCCGGATCGAACGCGGGGCAGGTTCGGCCTATCGGATCAATGGCCGCGATGTGCGGGCCAAGGACGTGTCGCTGATCTTCGCCGATGCCGCCACCGGCGCGCATTCCCCGGCGCTGGTCAGCCAGGGCAAGATCGCCCAGGTGATCGGCGCCAAGCCGGCCGAACGCCGCCAGATGCTGGAAGAAGCCGCGGGCATTGCCGGATTGCACGTTCGCCGCCGCGATGCGGAAGGCAAGCTGCGTCAGACGGAAGCCAATCTTGCCCGGCTGGAAGACCTGATGGCCGGTCTCGATACCCAGATGGCTTCGCTCCGGCGGCAGGCGAAACAGGCGGAACGCTATACCAAGCTGTCGGAGGAAATCCGCGTCTCGGAAGCCCGGCTGCTGTTCGCGCGGTGGCGCGATGCCGCTGCCGCCGCCACGGCCGCGCGCGAGGAAGCGAAAGCTGCAGAAGAGCGCGTATCCCGGGCACAACAGGCTACCGATGCGGCGCAGAAGGCGCAGCACGCCGCGGCCGCCGCGCTAGCGGAAGCGCGCGAGGAACTGGCCGATCGCCGGGACGACAGCAGCGCGCATGGTCACCGAATGGCCGCGCTCGGCACCCAGCTCGAAGCCGCCGAACAGCGCCTCGCCGACCTCACCCGGCAGAAGACCCGGCTGCAGGAAGATCGCGGAGAAGCGGACCGGATGACCCGCGACGCCGCAGAGGCGCTGGCCCGGCTGGAGAAAGACCTCGCCGCCAGCGAAAAATCCCTCGCCGAGGAGCAATCGCGGCGCCCCACGCTGGCGGCGAAGCTGGAAGATCAGGAACGCGCCGGCCGCGCCGCCGAACTCGCTTTCGCGAAAGCGACTGCCGACCATGCCGGGGTGGAGGCGGAATGGCGCGTGGCACAAGCCGCCATTGCCCAGGCGCAGTCGCGGATTGACCGGCTCGAACACGAAGCCCGCCGTCAGGATGCCGCCCGCGCTGCTCTGTCAGCCAACAGCGATCCGGATGCCGCAGTCGCCGCCGCGAAAGGTGCCGCCGCCGATGCCGCTGAAGCGCTGACCAAACTGCGCGATGCGCTGGCGCAGCAGCAGGCGCGTAAACAGACCTTGCAGGACCGCCGCGACGAAACCGCCAGCGCCGTGTCTGCCGCGCGCGCAGAACTGGCGGGGATCGAACGTGAATATGCGGCGCTCGCGCGTGATCGTGAGGCTCGGGAGAAACGCGCCGCCGGAAGGTCCGGTCTGCCCGCTGCGCTCGACATGGTGCGCGCTGAAAGGGGGTATGAACGCGCCTTGGCCGCGGTGTTGGGCCGTGACGCCCGGTCGCCCTTGGGCACTCCGGAACCGGCGACCGAGGGGCGATACTGGACCGGCCGCGATGCGCCGCAAGCAGTGGCAGACAGCCTCGCCGCGCATGTCCGCGATTGTCCGCCGCAACTGGCCGCAAGGCTGGCGCTGGTCCATGTCGCCGAAAGCGATGACGGCCGCACGCTGGCCCCCGGTGAATGGCTGGTTACCACTGCTGGCGCATTGCGGCGATGGGACGGGTTCATTGCGCGCGGCGAAGGCGCGGCGGAGGCTGCGCAACTGGAGGCGGAGAACCGCTACGCCGATCTCGCCGCCCGGTTGCCGGATATGCGCGAAACCG
>NZ_JAXMJI010000081.1:0-9698 GCF_034376665.1 Allopontixanthobacter sp.
TGCATCGGTTCGAATTCCTTATTGCTGCATACTTCTGCATACGAATGCACAAAAGGCCTTAGCCACCGCTTTGCTGCACTGCAACCGGCCTTGGCCCGGTAATTCGGTAACAAAGCGGCCTTCCGTGCGTTCCCTGTCCAGACCCAAGGAGGAACATTGATGCTTGATGAAACCCAGGAAAAGCTTTGCGCCGAAAACACCACCGATTTCAGCGATCTGAAGGCGCTGATCCTGAATTGCACGCTCAAGCCGTCACCCCAGGGTTCGCACACCGACAAATTGCTCGGCATCGTCGAAACGATCCTGCACCGGAACAAGGTCAGCGCAGAGCGCATCCGGGTGGCCGATTTCGACATTGCCCCCGGGGTCTATCCCGACATGACCGAACATGGCTGGGTCCGCGACGATTGGCCGCAACTGTGGGAAAAGGTTTCGGCGGCCGATATTCTGATCCTGGCCACGCCAATCTGGCTGGGGGAGAAATCCTCCATCTGCCAGCGCGTGATCGAACGGTTGTATGGGCATTCCGGCCAGACCAACGACAAGGGCCAGTATATCTTCTACGGCAAGGTCGGCGGCTGCATGGTGACGGGCAATGAAGACGGCATCAAGCACGTCGGCATGGGCGTACTCTATTCGCTCCAGCACATCGGCTATACCATTCCCCCCCAGGCCGACGCAGGCTGGATTGGGGAGGCAGGCCCCGGCCCGTCCTACGGAGACGAACGCGAGGACGGTCCGCCTTACGGGATGGACAATGATTTTACCCGCCGCAACACCACATTCGCAACCTGGAACCTGCTGCATTTCGCGCGGATGCTGAAGGATGCCGGAGGGATTCCCGCCCATGGCAATTCAAAGGACCTGTGGAGCGAAGGCCGCCGGTTCGATGCTCCCAACCCAGATTACAGATAGCCGCTACAGGTTGCTCAGCGCCGGGTGATCTTCCGGATAATCCCGTTGAAACTCAGTACCGGGGTTCCGTCAGCCGTCACCTTGCCGACCACGTAAATCGTCTTACCGCCGCCCCTGACCACCTCCCCGCGGGCCTCGATAAGCTGCCCTTCGCGGGCCGGATCGAGGAAATCCCCCGCAAGATGCATGGTGACCCCGTGCCCACCGCCGAGCGCCGGGCCAGCAATGCTGAACAGGGCCGAATCGGCGAAGGTCATCAGGCAGCCGCCATGCATGAAACCCGCGCCGTTCATGTGGCGCGCTTCGGCGCGAAAAGCGCAGACGACTTCGCCCGCTTCGTCGATCTTTTCGTAAAATGGTCCGGCGCGCTGTTCGAAGGCGTCGCTTTGCCAGGTGGACCACCCGGCCCATTCGCCTTCGGTGATCTGCGCAAGTCCGCCGCTGGCACCAACCGCTTCGTTCTCGCTCATGCCCGAAGCGCCGCCACTCCAGGCAATTCCTTACCTTCCATCCATTCGAGGAAAGCGCCGCCAGCGGTTGAAACATAAGTGAAATCAGCGGCCACTCCGGCATGGTTGAGCGCCGCAACGGTGTCGCCCCCACCAGCCACCGACACCAACGATCCTTCGCTGGTCAGCGCCGCCGCCGTGCGGGCCAGCGCCACGGTTGCAGCATCAAAGGGTTGGATCTCGAACGCACCCATCGGGCCATTCCAAACGAGCGTCCGGCAGGTCTTGAGCACATCGGCCAGCGCCTCAACCGCCTGCGGCCCGATATCGAGGATCATCTCGTCCGGCGCGACTTCGTGAACGTTGGAGGTCCGCAAGCTCGGCGGATTGGCTGCGAATTCCTTTGCGACCACGACATCATAGGGCAGATGCACCGTGCAGCCAGCCTGGTCGGCGGCGTCCAGAATGGCGTTTGCGGTGTCGGTCAGATCATGCTCGCACAGCGATTTTCCGACATCCACCCCTCGGGCGGCAAGGAAGGTGTTGGCCATCCCGCCGCCGATGATCAAATGATCGACCCGGCCCACCAGATGTTCCAGCACCGCGAGTTTGGAAGATACCTTGGCACCGCCGACGACCGCCGCCACTGGATGTTCGGGATTGCCCAAAGCTGCGTCGAGCGCCTTCAACTCCATCTCCATCGCCCGCCCGGCGTAGGACGGCAGCAAATGCGCGAGTCCTTCGGTGCTGGCGTGGGCGCGGTGCGCGGCGGAAAATGCGTCGTTGACGAAGATATCGCCATTGGCCGCAATCGCGGCAGCGAATTCGGGGTCGTTCGCTTCTTCGCCCGCCCAGAACCGGGTGTTTTCGAGCATGGCGATGTCGCCATTGCGCAATATTCCCACGCTCTGCTCGACTACCGGCCCGGACACTTCGGGAATGAACATCACTTCGCGGCCCAGCACATCCTCGACCGCATCCAGCGTCATGCTGACCGACATCGTAGAATTGCGCTGGCCCTTGGGCCGACCGAAATGCGCCAGCAGCAACACCTTGGCCCCGGCATCGGCCAGTTCGAGGATCGTCGGAGCGGACGCCCGGACCCGGGTGGTGTCGGTCACCGAACCGCCGTCCATCGGCATGTTCAGATCGACGCGGACCAGCGCGACCTTGCCGGTGACGTCACCCAGATCATCGAGTGTATTGAACATTGCCATAGGGTCGGGGTCCTAGATCAGGCGGGCCATGACGCCCGCGGTGTCGATCATCCGGTTGGAGAAGCCCCATTCGTTGTCATACCACGACACCACGCGGGCAAGCTTTCCTTCCATCACCGACGTTTCCAGGCTGTCCACCGTGGAGCTTGCGGGGAAATGGTTGAAGTCACTGCTGACCAGCGGCTGATCGGTGTAGCACAGGATACCCTTCATCGCGCCTTCGGAGGCGGCCTTCAGGGCGTTGTTGAGTTCCTCGACAGAGGTATCGCGCTTGGGCGTGAATACCAGGTCGATAAGGCTGACATTCGGCGTCGGTACCCGGACGGAGCTGCCGTCCAGCTTGCCGTTGAGTTCCGGAAGAACCAGCCCGACCGCGCGGGCAGCGCCGGTGGTGGTGGGGATCATGTTCTGTGCGCCGGCGCGGGCGCGGCGCAGGTCGCTGTGTATCTGGTCGAGCATCCGCTGGTCGTTGGTGTAGCTGTGGATCGTGGTCATGAAACCCCGTTCGATGCCCACCGTATCATTCAGCACCTTGGCCACCGGGGCGAGGCAGTTGGTGGTGCAGCTCGCGTTCGATACGATCACGTCGGCTGACGTCAACGTTTCGTGGTTTACGCCGTAAACGATGGTCGCGGAGACATTCTTCGCCGGTGCGGAAATCAGCACTCTTTTCGCGCCGGCATCCAGGTGCGGCTGCGCGGCTTCGTGCGACTGGAAGAAGCCGGTGCATTCCAGTACCAGGTCGATGCCCATTTCAGCATGGGGCAATTTGCCCGGTTCGCGTTCTGACGTCACCGCGATCCGCTTACCGTTGACGGTGATGCTCGACCCGTCCGACGATACTTCTCCGGGGAAGCGGCCATGGGTCGAATCGTACTGGAAAAGCAGCGCGTTGGCTTTCGCATCCGCCAGATCATTGATCGCAACCAGTTCGAGATCGTGATCGCTGCGTTCCAGTATGGCCCGGGCGACAAGCCGGCCGATGCGTCCGAAACCATTGATTGCAACCTTCGTCGCCATGTCAAATACTCCTGATTAACCGTTGATCTTGTTTAGTATCTGCGGAACAATCGCATCCACCGTGAATCCGAAACGCTCGAACAAATCCTCCGCCGGGGCCGATGCACCGAACCGGTCGAGGCCGATATTCAAGCCCTTCGCCGTGGTATAGCGTTCCCAGCCCATCGTCACCCCGGCCTCGATCGACACGCGCAATATCTGCGACGCGCTGACGTCTGGCAGCAGGTCGGACTTGTAGGCATCGTCCTGCACATCGAACAGTTCGGCGCACGGCATGGAAATGACGTCAGCGCCGATCCCCTGCGCTTCCAGCTGGTCGGCGACTTCCATCGCCAGCTGGACTTCGGAACCGGTGGCAATGAGGATCGTCCGCCGCTCCGCCGTGGCGGCACGAAGGCGGTAGGCTCCGCGCGCGCTGCGGTTGGAGGCAGCGGACCAACCGGCGTCCCCTTCCCCGCGCACCGGCGCAAGGTTCTGGCGGGACAGTGCGAGCACCGAGGGTGTGTTCGGGGACTGCAGCGCCAGCGCCCAGCATTCCGCCGTTTCGATGGCATCGGCGGGGCGGTACACGTTCAGGTTCGGGATCAGGCGCAGGCTCATCACCTGTTCCACTGGCTGATGGGTCGGACCATCTTCACCCAGCCCGATGGAATCGTGGGTCATCACATAGACCACGCCGACCTGCTGCAGTGCCGACATACGGATTGCGTTGCGGCAGTAATCGCTGAAGATCAGAAAGGTGCCGCCATAGGGCACAATGCCGCCATGCAGCATCATCCCGTTCATCGCCGCCGCCATGCCGAATTCCCGGATCCCGTAATAAAGATAGCGACCCGAATAATCCTCCGACGTCAAAGGGTCGGTGGACGGCGTCTTGGTGTTGTTCGAGCCGGTAAGATCCGCCGAACCGCCAATCAGCTGAGGTAGCTTCGCGGTCAATGGGCCAAGTGCCATTTCGGAAGCCTTGCGCGATGCGACGTTCTTCGGCTCTGCCGCCAGTGCGGCAATATGTTCTTCCAGCGCTGGTGCAGCCAGATCAGCCACGCCCATCATCCAGTTTTCGAATTTGGCCCGGGTATCCACATCGCCTTCAAGCCGCTGGCGCCACTCACCATGCGCCGCCTTGCCGCGATCGCCAGTGGAGCGCCAATCCGCCAGGATGCCGGCCGGAACTTCGAACGGGGCCGCATCCCAGCCCAGCACCTCGCGCGCGGCGGAGATTTCATCCGCGCCCAGTGGCGCGCCGTGGGTGGCGGACGTGCCCTGCTTGCTGGGGGCTCCCTTGCCGATCACCGTCTTGCAGGCGACCAGCGAAGGGCGATCATCGGCCACCGCCTCGTCAAGTGCGCGGCGGATGTCGGCGTAATCATGCCCGTCGCAGCTGACCACGTGCCATCCGGTTGCGCGGTAGCGGGCGGGAATATCTTCGCTGGTAGAAAGCGCTGCCGGCCCGTCGATAGTGATGTTGTTATCGTCCCACAGCACGATCAGGCGGCCCAGTTTCAAGTGACCTGCAAGCCCGATAGCCTCGTGGTTTACGCCTTCCATCAGACAGCCATCACCCGCGACCACCCAGGTGCGGTGATCGACCAGATCATCACCGAACTGCGTGTTCAGATGCCGCTCCGCAATCGCCATCCCGACGGCCATGGCAAGGCCCTGGCCCAGCGGGCCGGTGGTGCATTCCACGCCGTCCAGAAGGAAGTTTTCCGGATGGCCGGCGCAGGGGCTGCTCAATTGGCGGAAATTGCGGATGTCATCCATCGTCGGCCGGGCATAGCCAGACAGATGCAGCAGCGAATAGATCAACATAGACCCATGACCGGCTGACAGGACGAACCGGTCGCGGTCGGGCCATTTTGGGTCGGCGGGATCGAACTTGATGTAATCCGACCACAGAACCGCCGCAACATCGGCCATGCCCATCGGCATCCCGGGGTGCCCGGAATTCGCCGCCTGCACCGCATCCATGGAGAGCGCGCGGATGGCGTTGGCCATCGGGGCAAGGCGGGATGCGTCGAGGCTCATAGACAGGCTCCAGATTCAACCGCGCGAAACACGCCGATATCGGCCCGCAGGGGACCATTCGCCAGACCAGTCGGACACTCGATTCGGCCCGTGAGCCAGCGGGCGAACCCTTCGCGGACCCTAGACGGAAGGTCAAGGACAGCGCCGCGATGCATCCCCAAACCTGCGCTTTCCCGCCTTGTGCACTTCGAACGGAGGGCGATTATCAACAGAGGTGCCCAACCCTTTGCATTACCACGGGCTCTGAAGTAAATTAACCTTCATGAAAGAGGAACGGATCGAGCAGGCAGTCAGGCGGATCGAATCCGCGCTGCGCCGGATTGCCGATCTGGCCGAGCGGGTGGGTCCCGCCTCGCCCGCGGTATCGGATCTGGTGGTTCGCCATGAAAATCTGCGGGAGGCCGTGACCAGCAGCCTGAACGATCTGGACGATCTTCTCGGAAGGCTGGAAAAGTGAGCCAGGTGACCCTGACTATCGGCGGACGCAGGCACACCGTTGCCTGCGCGGACGGGGAAGAGGCGCATATCGCGGAACTCGGCCGGATGATCGACGAGAAATTTGCTGAGCTCGGCAACCCGCCCGGGCCGGATTCGCAGAATTTGCTGTTCGCCGCGCTGCTGCTGGCGGACGAACTTCACGAAGCGCGGAGGGCCGTGCTGGAGGCTGAAAGAACTAGACAAATTCTTGCCGCCGAACGCGATTCGCTCGCAGAACGGAATGAGGAATTGCTCGCATCGCCTGCCCCAGAGACCGGGTCGGGAAGGTCTGAAAACGAGGGCGAACTAGCCGAGGAACTCGAAAGATTTGCCGATTTGCTCGAAAATTGTGCGGATAAGCTTGAGACCAAGGCTCCGAAGGACTAAATAGGTGTCGGCGGAGCTACCCGGCACGAGCCGACGAACATCCCTGAGGCTATAAGCATTCCTAGGGAGCTGTCCCTGCCTGAAGTACCGTTTCGCACGGGGCTTCGGATCATATGGCGCCCACCTGACGTTTTCGCGTCAGAGGATCTCCAGGCAAGACCACGGTGGTTCCGTCACTCCACTTCACGCGAGGCTCAAGATTGACCAGTAAAGCAGCCTTGCGCACCGCACTCCGCAAGGCAAGGCGCGACCATGTCGCCAGCCTGCCCGGCAGCATTCAGGCTTTGCTGTTCAAACGCCCTCCCGAACCGCTGATGGCTTTGATCCCGGACGGTGCGGTCATCGGCCTGTACCATGCGGCAGCCGCGGAGGCACCGGCAGGCGGTTACGCCAAATTCTTCCTTGAGGCCGGCCACCCGATCGCGCTGCCCCGCCTGCGCGGCGAACCCGGCGCAATGGATTTCCGCGCCCACACCGATCCGTTCGAGGAAAGCGATCTCGAGCCTGGCCCGCACAACTTGATGCAGCCGCGCGCGGATGCGCCCGTCGTTACCCCCGAAGTAGTGTTTGTGCCGCTGCTGGGATTCACAAGCGTCGGCCACAGACTCGGGCAAGGCGGCGGATATTATGACCGCTGGCTGGCCGCCAATCCGGACGTCACGGCGATTGGCATGGGATGGGACATGCAATTGCTGGATGAAATTCCTTGCGAGGCGCACGACCTGCAACTGAACGCCGTCGTGACCCCAACGCGAATCTACGGACCATTCAATGCGTGATAAACCAACCTGGCGAATTCCGGCCGGCATTCTTGCCCTGCTGACCGCTCTCACCGTGTATGCCTTGGCGGTCATGTGGGCGAGTCAGTGGATTGGCGGAATGCACGTGGCATTCCAGACCGCCATCTATCTGGTGCTCGGAGTGGCATGGCTGCTGCCGCTGCGAAATTTCCTGATCTGGATGGAAACCGGCCGCTGGGGCTGAAACGGCAATTCGGGCGCAGGCACGACCTGAAATTCTGCCGTGAAATGAAGCGCCCCAATGGCGCGAGTGACGAGACTTGAACTCGCGACCTCCGGCGTGACAGGCCGGCGCTCTAACCAACTGAGCTACACCCGCGTAACGGTCTGGACCGCTTGGGAAGCAGGGCAACTAGGCGAGAGCGGTGATACTGTCAACGCAGAACAGCGACAAAAACCGGCTCTTTTTTTCGCCAGTGCATCGGGTCTGGAATCGGTGCCGCGCTGCCTGCAATGCCGAGCGCCAAATTGCCCGTAAGCGGCATCAGCAGCTCTCGTATTTCCAGTTGCGTTTCTTGCCTTCGGCGAGCCACTCGATCGCCGTAGCGATCCGCCGTGTGCGGGTTTCCGATCGTTTCGCCTCAGTAATCCACTCGAGATATTCGCGCCGATGCGACGGTGCCAGACTGTCGAACACCGCAGATGCGGCAGGTGCGGATTGCAGTGCAGCCGCAAAATCATCGGGAACAGGAATTTCCGGTTTCGGATTGCGGGTCCTCTGTCGAACAGGTCTGACGCCAGCTTCCAGATCGGCACGCGCCTGCCGGAGTGTTTCGATTATGGCTTCGTCAGCCGGTAAATCGGCAAGACTGGTCAATTTGCCGAAATGCCCCATCCCCTCGCTATCGGCGGGCCGGTTGTGGATGACCAGCGACGCGTGTTTTTTGAACGCAGCAAATGCGACCAGGTTTTTTCCGCCAACCGTGATATGCGGCATGCCCCATTTTATGGTTTCCGAGCCATCGGGCACCGCCTGGCGGATCAGTTTCCGCAGATGGTTCAGGATTGGCGCGAAGGGCCGTGCAGCAGCGATATACTCGTCGATCCGGACATCGCTGTTCATTGTGCGCTACCTTCCAACTGATCCCTAGTCCGAGAGCAACCTCACCGGAGTTTCGAGCAGCTTCTTCACTTCCTGGACAAAGCTGGCGGCATCATATCCGTCAACCACGCGGTGGTCGCAGCTGATCGAAATATTCATCAGCTTGCGCTTCTCGATCCGCTCTCCGCCCATCCCGTCGGGCACGAACATCGGGCGTTCGATGATCCGGTTGGGTCCGATGATCGCGACTTCGGGCCGGTTGATGACCGGCGTTGTCGCCACCCCGCCCAAGGGGCCGAGCGAGGTCAGCGTCAGGGTCGAACCGGACAGTTCGGAAGATTTCGCCGTCCCGTCCCGCGCCGCCTGCGCCAGACGTTTGATCTCGCGCGCCAAATGCCACAGATTTTTCGCCTGCGCATCGCGGATGACCGGGACCATCAGGCCGTTGCCCGTCTGCGCAGCCATGCCGAGATGGACGCTGCCGTGGCGGGTTACGACATTGGCTTCGTCATCATAGCGCGCGTTGATCATCGGGAACTGCGGGATGGTCTTGCAGATGGCCGCGATCAGCAGCGGCATCATGGTCAGTTTGGGCCGAACATTCCGTTCATCCTGAGCCTGCCGGAGGAGGCTTTCGTTGAGCTGCGCACGCATCCGTTCCAGTTCGGTGACGTCGCATTCCTCGACATAGGTGAAATGCGGAATGTTGCGTTTTGCGGCCTGCATGTTCTCGGCAATCCGGCGGCGCAGGCCGATGACCTTGATTTCCTCGTCCTTGCGCGGAGCCCCGGCCGAGGCAAAACCCTTCGCACCGTTATAAGACAGGAATGCATCGAGATCGGCGTGCCGCACCCGTCCGTCGGCAGCGGGCTTTACTTCCGCCAGATCAATCCCGAGATCCCTGGCGCGCTGGCGCACGGCGGGGGAAGCCAGAACTTTGTGGTCGGTCTTTGGAACGGAAGGTGCAGGAACAGGCTCGGGAGCCACTTCGGGTGCATTCGCCGGCTCGGGTGCAGGTTCCCGCTCAGGCTTGCCTGCAACGGCGGCACTCGCATCGTCAGCATCCGACGCATCGGGATTTTCAACCTCAATGCGTTCCGCCGCCCCGTTTGCCGCATCGCTATCCTCGGACACTTCGTCGTCGGTTTCGATTACCACCAGCATCGAGCCGATGGCGATGACATCGCCCGCTTCGCCGGCGACTTCCAGCACCTTGCCCGAAACCGGGCTTTCCATTTCGACCGTCGCCTTGTCGGTCATCATGTCGGCGATCTGGTCATCTTCCTCGATCCGGTCGCCTACCTTGACGTGCCAGGCGACAATCTCGGCCTCGGCGATACCTTCGCCGATATCGGGCAGGTTG
>NZ_JAXMJI010000082.1:0-11300 GCF_034376665.1 Allopontixanthobacter sp.
GGAGATATTCTGCAGGAACAGCAGCGGAATGCCGCGCTGGCAGGCGAGCTCGATGAAATGCGCCCCCTTCACGGCGCTTTCGGAAAACAGCACCCCGTTATTGGCGAGGATCGCCACCGGCATTCCCCAGATATGCGCGAATCCGCACACCAATGTGCTGCCGTAAAGCGCCTTGAATTCATGAAATTCGCTGCCGTCCACCAGCCGCGCAATTACCTCGTGCACGTCATAGGGCGCGCGGACATCGTCGGGGATGATCGCGTACAAATCCTCAGCATCGAATTTGGGTGGGCGCGGGTCTTTGATCCCCTGGCCCGGTCCACGCTGGGCCCCCGCCTGCGCGGGGGAGCAGTGCGAGATAATATCGCGCACGATCGTCAGCGCGTGTTCGTCATTTTCCGCCAGATGATCGACGACGCCGCTTTTCTTCGCATGAAGATCGCCGCCGCCCAAATCTTCTGCGGAAATCTCCTCCCCCGTCGCGGCTTTCACCAGCGGCGGCCCGGCGAGGAAAATCGTGCCCTGTTCGCGCACGATCACGCTCTCGTCGCTCATCGCCGGGACATAGGCTCCGCCCGCTGTGCAGCTGCCCATCACGCAGGCGATCTGCGGAATGCCGCGGCTGCTCATCTGCGCCTGGTTGTAGAAGATACGTCCGAAGTGATCGCGGTCGGGAAACACTTCGTCCTGATAGGGCAGATTGGCTCCGCCGCTGTCGACCAGATAGATGCACGGCAGGCGGTTTTCCTGCGCGATTTCCTGCGCCCGGAGGTGCTTCTTGACGGTCATCGGGTAATAGCTGCCGCCCTTCACCGTCGGGTCGTTGCAGGCGATCATCACCTGCCGTCCGGACACGCGGCCGATCCCGGCGATCATGGAAGCGCCGTTGACGTCGCCTTCATACATCCCGTTCGCCGCCAGTTGGCCGATCTCGAGAAACGGCGAGCCGGGATCGAGCAGCCGCTCCACCCGCTCCCGCGGCAGCAGCTTGCCGCGCGCGACATGGCGCTCGCGGGATTTTTCGCTGCCTCCCAGCGCGGCCTCGGCCACGCGCGCGCGCAATTCGTCCGCCAGCCCCTTGTTATGCGCAAACCGCGCCTTTGCTTCCGGGCTTTCCCGGTCGAGCTTGGTGGTCAGGGTAGGTGCGGTCATTCCGGTTCGCTCTTGTCGGCATTTTTGGGCTTGGTGAAGAGGTAGCGGTACACACCGACCACATTGATCGCCAGCAATCCGACGTTCTGCCACCCGATTCCCTCGCTATCCTCGCCCAAAAACCCCCAGGCGATGAGTGACAGGGAACTGGTGACGAAAATCACGAAGCCCCAGCCGGTCGGCCGCGTCCCAAGATTGAGAGACACGATCAGCGCGGCAATCAGTCCGGACCCCGCGCCGTAATATTGGAGGGCCGTTACGACACCGTCGCTCACCGCTCGGCACCGATCAGTTCGCGGCCGATCAGCATCCGGCGGATCTCGTTTGTCCCCGCGCCGATATCGAGCAATTTCGCATCGCGCAGATACCGCTCGACCGGCCAATCCTTGGTATAACCGGCCCCGCCCAGCGCCTGGACACTTTCCGCAGCCACCCGGAAGGCGTTCTCGCTCGACAGCAGGATTACGCCTGCCGCGTCGAACCGCGTCGTCTGGCCCGCATCACACGCCTTCGCCACCGCATAGGTATAGGCCCGCGCCGATTGCAGCGCGACATACATGTCGGCCACCTTTGCCTGCATCAGCTGGAAACTGCCGATCGGCTTGCCGAATTGGTGCCGTTCCCGCAGGTACGGGATTACCGTGTCGAGACAAGCCTGCATGATGCCGAGCTGGATGCCGGACAGCACCACGCGTTCGTAATCGAGGCCGCTCATCAGCACGCCGACCCCGCCGTGGAGCGGGCCCATCACGTTTTCTTCCGGCACTTCGCAATTGTCGAACACCAGCTCGGCCGTCGGCGAACCGCGCATACCCATCTTGTCAATCTTTTGACCGATGCTGAAACCGGACATGTCCTTTTCAATCAGGAACGCGGTAATGCCCCGGCTGGCTTTGTCTTCCTTGGGCCCGGTCTTGGCATAGACCACCAGCGTATCGGCATAGGCCGCATTGGTGATCCAGAATTTGGTACCGTTGAGGACGTAACCGCCCTGCACCGCCTCCGCCCGTAATTTCATCGAAACGACATCGGAGCCGGAGCCCGCTTCGCTCATTGCCAGCGATCCGACATGGTCCCCGCTGACCAGTTTCGGCAGGTACTTGGCCTTCTGCTCCGCATTGCCCCAGCGGCTGATCTGGTTGACGCATAAATTGGAATGCGCGCCGTAAGACAGGCCGACAGAGGCGCTGGCCCGGCTGACTTCCTCTACTGCGATGACATGTTCCAGATATCCGAGCCCGAGCCCGCCGTCTTCTTCGGCCACGGTAATTCCGTGTAGGCCCAGCGCACCCATCTGGGGCCATAATTCCTGCGGGAACCAGTCTTCGCGGTCGACCCGTTCGGCGAGCGGCGCGATCACGTCATCGGCGAAACGGGCGGTGCTTTCGCGGATCATGTCCGCATTCTCGCCAAGGGCAAAATCGAAATCGGGGGTCGCGCGCATGGGTGCTCCGGCTGTCGCTGTGCAGTCTGTTCACTCTGGCCACCCAGAGCGCAGTTCAACAGCGCATAGGAGACTGAACGCGTTGATGGAAGAGGGGAGCAGGATCACAGCAGCCGCAGGTTTGCGCGGCCTGCTGCGATCCCGCCGCACCAGGCAGGAATATCGGACACCTTTGCCGGGTTCCGCCGGCAACCGATTTTCCGCGACTGACAGAGGCGTGAATTTGGCGGGCAGTTGCCGGTCTGGCCAGATTGGTCAGTCCGGCCACGAACATACCCCAACTGGTCGCAATCGCCTTTTCACGATCGTACGCAATGGTGCAAAAGGCTGCGAGGTTCGCGGCCTCCAGCGGCCGAGCTGGCCCGAGGAATGGCGGGACAATAAGCGCAACCGAGCGCGCCCAATTGGGCAGGGTTAGCGGCCGTTTACCATTCCAATTCAGCTGAAAGTAACCTCAAACTGCGAATCTCTACTGGGGCGAACGTGAAGGGTCGGGAAAAAAAATGAAAAAAGTTGTTTCGGGCAGCATCTGCGCGATAATTGTGGTTGGTTGTATGAGCGCGTCGGTGGCGATTGCCGGTCCGCGCATGTTGAAGATCGATGCCAGTGGCTCGACTCGTGACACAACCCAGCGAAAGAACGTCAAGCAGGAGCCTGTCCTATCTGATCCGATTTCCGAAACGAGTCCCGATCTGACGGCGCCCGTAGACAGTTCGACCGACACGGTTTCGAATGCCGAGCCGCTTCCAACTTCGGATTATATCGTCACGACTTCGCCGACCTATACTCCTGCGCAGATCGGTTGGAACGGTCGCCAGTGGCGGGTAAACTCTGTGGCTACCAAATATGCCGATCAGCAGCACTCCATTCAGCGGAGCGCCGAGTGGAAAAGGCTCCGGTTCGAAGTCCGTAAAAGCGATCCGGCGTCCGAAACGAAGGTCGACAAGCGGCGGTCCGAGCTGAGCGGGAGCGTTTACGGCGACCCGACCAGGTTGGCGCAAGGCGTTTCGCTGTGGGGTGGGTTTTCGACGCTCCAGCACGCATGGGCCGATCCGCAAGGTATGCTTTCGACCTATGGCATAGTTTTCGGCCAGATCCACATGGGTTCGAAAGTCGGAGGCTCCCCTGCCCTGGCATTCCGCCGCAAGGATGATGGCCGCTTCCGCATCACGACCCGCGGCGAGTTCGATAACGCAGGATCGGTGCGATACGAAGCGCCGCTGAGCTTCGACGAAGTCCACGATGTCGTGTATAATATCGTGCTTCACCCAACCGCTGGCCGGCTGCGGGTGTGGGTCGATAACGTAATGGTCGTGGACGTTCCCAAGGCTTCGATCGGCCACAGCGCGGGGGACAGTTACTGGAACGTGGGTGTGTATGCACCGGGCGGAGTAACCTCGCCGGTTTCGCTGGAACTGGCAAACCATGTCTATCCTGGAACAGCGAGCCTGCTGGACCGGACCACTCAGCGTCCCTCCTGGCCGAGGGACTGAGCGACCGGCCCCAGGCGTCCTCCCCCTGTGTTGCTCTGACCACAACAGAGTTGATTTGAGCAACGCAGGGAATGGGTGTATTGCGATGATTCTCTTGGCGAAGGTTCGAGGCATACACGCAAAATGTTGGTTGGCGTTCTGGCGGGTGTTTCGATATTCTTCTTCGTACTGCTGATCTATCCCTATATCATTTACCCCGTATTCCTGCGCTTTTTTCCGGTACGTCCGGTGGAACATCGGGCAGTCAGGAAACGGGTCTCGCTGCTGTTCTGCGCTTATAACGAGGGTGCCTCGCTTCCAGCCAAGCTGCACAATCTGCGGCTGCTAAAGGCGCGGCATCCCGATCTCGAAATACTTGCGTTCGACGATGGTTCGAGTGACGAAACAGCCCGGCTGCTCGCCGCCGCCAGCGATATCCTGACATTCGTTCCCGGCTCCGGAAGGTCCGGCAAGGCAAGCGGAATGAAGCATCTAGCCAGCCTTGCAGCCGGCGAAATCCTGATATTCACCGATGCCAACGTGATCCTCGCCGAGGACGCAGTGGACCGATTGCTGCCCTATTACAGCGATAACAAGGTCGGCGGGGTGTGCGGGACATTGTGCTATGCCGACGAGGAGGGGAGCGCCACCGCGGAGGTGGGGTCACTCTATTGGCGCCTGGATGAAAAGCTGCGAACGCTGGAATCGCAGACCGGGAATGTCATGGGTGCCGACGGATCGCTGTTCAGCATCAGGAACGCGCTTTATCCGGCCTTTCCGGACAGTGTGCTGGATGATTTCACCGTATCCATGAGCGTGATTTTTGCTGGCTACCGCCTGATCAAGGCGCCGGATGTGCTGGCCTTCGAAAACAGCGTGGCGGAGCGGAGCGACGAACTCCGCCGCAAGATCAGGATCGGGGCACGGTCCTATCACACCCATCTGCACCTGCGTTCGCAACTGCGCACCATGCGGCCGATCGACCGGTTCAAATATGGCTCACGCAAACTGCTGCGCTGGTTTGGCGGAGCGAACCTGGTTCTGGCCGTCGTCTTCGCGCTCGCTGCGATTGCGGCCTATTCGCTCGTTTGGGCGGCTGTTGGCACCGCGGCAGCAGCTGCAATCTTGTTCGCCTTGACCCGGACATCGCACCGATTATTTGCCAAGCTCGGTGACGTGCTGCTCGCGATATTTGCCACCCAGCTGGGTATCTTCAAAGGCATGAGGGGAGAGACGGTAACGACCTGGTCTCCCGCAAAATCGCGATGATCCGCGGGAAAGTTGCCGACACCGCGCGATGAAGATCAGCTACCTGTTTTCGCAATTCCCGGTTCCCACGCAGACCTTCGCGGTGTCCGATATCGCAGCCCTGCAAGAGCTTGGCCATGAGGTGATCGTCCACACGATCAAGCCGCCGCCGAAAAAGGGCGTGTCCAGCCACGAAACGTCCGAACTGAAGAATGATCTGAAGATATATCGCCCGGCACTGAGCCGTGTCTGGCGATGGCCGGCGTTGCTGTGGCGCTGGCGCCGGCAGGTGGTGCGGCTGCTCGGGAAATGTGTGCGGGCAATGCCTCGGAACGCCGCGGCGGCATCGGTTGCGATCCTGTGTCTGCCGAGAATCTTCGAAATCGTCGAGGAGATCGAGGAGAGCGGCAGCGACGTGGTCCATCTGTTCTGGTCGCGGCACGCGTCGCTTGTACTGGATGTCCTGGCAGACACGAAGGCACCGCCGGTGCGATCCGCGTTCGTGGGGGCTTATGATCTGGTCGCGGACGATTTTCTGGTCGAGACTGCGGCCGAATCGGCAGTGGTGCTCTTTTCCCATACCGAAGCCAATCGCCCCTATCTGGAGGGCAAGAGCGCGCCCGGCAAGGCGATCCGCATAATCCACCGCGGAATACCCCTGGTCCCGCCAGCCGGCGATGTCCGGCGCGATCCCGATGTCTGGATCAGTGTCTCGGCGCTGGTCGCAGCCAAGAATGTGGGCGCGGTCATTCGGCTGTTCGCGGATACGCGGGCCTCGCGCCCCGAACTCCGGCTGCGCATTTGCGGCGAAGGTCCAGAACGTTCGAAGCTGGAAGATCTGGCCGCGGAACTGGGATGCCGTCACGCCGTTCAATTCATGGGCCATGTCGATCGGTCGCAGGTTTTCGAATTGCTTCAGGGCGCGCAGCTGTTTCTGCTGCTGTCCACCAAGGCGTCCGAACGATTGCCCAATGTTGTCAAGGAGGCCATGTGGTGCGGATGTGCGATCATAATTTCCCCGACCGAAGGCATTGCCGAGCTGGTGCCCGATGAGCAGATCGGGATGATCGTCGATCCCGCTAACCGGGAGGCACTTGCCAGGGCAGCAGCGAGCATTCTCGGCGAAAGCGAAGCGGCGGTAGAGCTGCGGCGCGAGCGGGTACGCGCACTCATTTCCGATCGGTTTTCCAGCAAGGGGAGCATGGAACGCTATGCCGCGGCATGGGAAGAGGCGCGTCGCCCCGTAGTGGGCGTCGGCGCACAGCGGGATGTTTCATGAAGCGAAGATCCCTGACGCACGAGGCGGTTGACGGGATAGCCTGGCAATCCTTCGCCATCGGCGCGAATATCATCCTGCGAACGATCATCCTGATCATTCTCACACGAACACTTGATCCGGAGGACTTCGGAATCATTGCGGCTGCGATGGTGATTATCAGCGTGACCACGGTGCTCAGCGAAATCGGGGTAGCGCGGGTGCTGGTCCAGCGGCTCACTTTGACGCCGGGCATCGAGAAGAGCGCATTTGCCATTTCGATCCTGATGGGAATTGGCGCGAGCCTGCTGATCTATTTCACCGCGCCGCTTTCTGCCCGCTTGTTCGAGATGGACAAGCTCGTTCCCTACGTCGAATTCCTCTCGTTGGTACTGGTGATCAACGCGGTCTCCATCATCGCCGAATCCCTGATCCAGAGAGCCAGGCGGTTTCGCGCAATGGGTCTTATCGAACTGGGTTCTTTTCTGGCGGGATTTGGCTTTGTTGCGCTCCCGCTCGCGCAATCGGGTTATGGCGCGTGGTCGCTCGCGATCGGCTATTTCGTCCAGTGCGTCGTCAAACTGGTGGCTTTGTTGTTCGCACATCCCCCGAAAATCGGGCTCTGGCCGCGCGAGGGGACGCGCGAGCTGGTGACGACCGGGGCCGGATTCATGGTAGGCCAGGTCGGTAACTTCGTGGCCCGGCAAATCGACTACCTCATCGTCGGCCGGATGCTGGGCGCGACCTCTCTCGGCTATTACAACCGCGCCTATCAGTTCCTGATGCTGCCTGCCCAGCTGTTCGGCACGGCAACGGCCAAGGTGCTGTTCCCCTCGATCGCTTCGATCCAGAATGAACCCGAGCGGGTTTCCCGCGCTTACCTTCGGGCGCTGGGCCAGGTTGCCATGCTGACCTTGCCGGCGACGGGCCTGCTCGTGGTCATCGCGCCGGAACTGGTGATGACGCTCTTCGGTGAAAAGTGGCAGGAAATGATCGTGCCGTTCCAGATCCTCGTTCTCAGCCTTTTGTTCCGGACAAGTTACAAGATCAGCGATTCGATAAGCCTGGCGATGGGATCGATGTATCAGCGCGCGTGGCGGCAATGGATCTATGCCGCTGCGGTCGCCGCAGGGACATTCGCCGGGTACCGATGGGGCCTTGCCGGCGTGGCAGTCGGGGTTAGCACCGCCGTCATGCTCAATTTCCTCATCATGACCAATCTTGCCCTAGCAATCACCAAGGTGCCAACACGTAAGGTCATCGCCGTTCATCTGCGTCACATCCTGATTGCCTGCGGGTATAGCCTGCTGATCTGGGCGGCAGTGACCGCTGCCCGATTGCAAGGGTGGAGTGACCCCGTCGTCCTGGGAATCGGCTTGCTGGTGGGGCTGCTGCTTGCGGCTCTGATATGGTTCGGATTGCGAGGCCTGCTTGGCGCAGACGGGAAATGGCTCGAGCAGCTTCTTCGAAGCCGATTGCCATTTTTGCGATCGAAGTCATCCGATGCTAAGGAAGCGGATTGATAATGATGGGTTTTCTGCTCCTATCACTGGAATGTGCTAAGCAGACGGGGTACCGTTTATTGAAGGACAGGCGTTATGGTTGGCGGCAGCGCAGATGCCAACTGGCGATCCGTGGACATTCTGCCCCCGTCAGATTCGCGGACCGGAACGGAGGGGGGCCAGTGAGACCGTGAGTGAATTGAATCCGGAAGACACTGCGAATGGTTCCAGGCAATCGCTTGAGGACCGCAGACGGCCAAAGGTTTACCTGACCATTGAAGAAGCGGTCGATCTGTCCTGCAATCTGGGCAAAAGGATCAGGAACCTGACCCCGCGGCCCGATTTCGCTATTGGCCTTGCCAACGGCGGAACGCTGCCTGCCCTTGTGGCCGCCGAGGAAGCCGGAATCGCCTGCGAAATCATAAAGGTTCGGCGCAAGGGCAGCCGGTTGAAGCAGCGTTTCGACTATCTGCGGGTGATCTTGAAGCTGTTCCCCAAGGCAATGCAGTTCAAACCTTTGCGAATGTTGAAGGCGCAGTTCGACAACTGGTTTAGTGAGGTTGAATGCACGGATTGGGCTGCACAGACCGGGGATGTATTCGGGCAGAATGTGGTGATAATCGATGATTGCGTGGACAGTGGATCGACTGCCGCTTTCGTGCGCGAGCGGCTGCTCGCTGACGGAGCGGCATCCGTCAGAGTGGCCGTGATTTCCTGGGGGACAAAGCACGATTCCCGGGAACTACATTCCCTGGTTCCGGATATATATCTGAACCGCACAATTGATTATTACCCGTGGAGCCTGGAAAATCCCGGCTTCAAAAAATTCTCAATGTGGTTGGAAAGCCAGGGTCAGGAATTGTGGAAGTAGTAGGCATGTCTCCAGTCTTGCTAGTCGATATAGATGGGGTCGTGATATTCGAAGCCGAGCGGCAAGAGCCGGCTTCAAGCCAGATTTTTTTTCTGCATAAAAATCTGGATCGGTCGCTCCTCAAGTGGCGCCAGACCATGTTTTTCGTGACTCACAGATCGCGCCGCGAGGCACGGCGAATTCTGCAATTGGCCGGAATCCGGCCAAGCCTTTATGTAAAGCTGATCGCCGCAGAGGATCTTTTTCAGGCCGCCGTGGACGCTGGACAGATCAGGGAAGCGATCAAGCGCGGTCTTCTGAAAAGCTTCGCCTTGCCGTTAATCGAACGCGTCTCGTGGCAAAAGCGTGACAAGGTGGTGATGCTCGACGACCGGCAACATAATCTCGATGCCATGTTGGACGCCGGAGTGGGCCTGGCCCTGAAAGCGCCGATCGGGATCGACGGTGATCACAAGGTAATCACCTCGTTCGACCTGCGCCACACCTTGGATTCGCTATCCGATTGGTACCGCAATCGCGCGGACTGCCGACAGATCGAGCTTGCTCCTGCCTCGGCCGCCATCCAGGACTGGCAACGCAGCGGAACCACGACCACAAAGCTGCAGAAGCATCCGTTCAACACGATTCGCCGGACGATCAGCTCAGTTCGGCGGGGAACGTTTTTCCGCGCCGCGCCGCGCGCTTCGCGTCCCGAAACCTGACGGAGCGACATGCGCCGACCTGATGAACAAACGCGTCAGGTCGGCCCCGATTCAGTACCGGTAATAGCTTTGGCGGCCGTATTTCACGCCGGCTACCCGGGCATCGAACTTGGTGACGATCGATCCGATCGGCAAATCTTCCGGCAGCCGCCCGATAGCGACCTCAAGCTCCTCGACGTCCTTGCTGTTCGCTTCGATCACGAAGACACCCGCATCCATATGTTCGGCAATCAGCACCGAATCCGCGATGCCCATTACTGGCGGACCGTCAATCACGACCATGTCGTAGCGTTCGGTAAGCTCCGCCAGTACCCGGTCAAGATTGCCGGCAGACAGCAAGGTAACCGGATCGGATTCGGCGTTGCCGGAGGTGATCAGGTCGAACCCGTAGGATTCAAGCCTGTGCACCGATTCCAATGAACTGGTCTTTCCTGCAAGGACTTCCCCCAGACCGGTTCCGAGCGGCTGTCCCAGCATCATGCCCAGCGATGGCCGGCGCAGGTCACCATCGACGAGCAGGACCCGCTTGCCCATGGCTGCGAGACTGCGCGTAATCCCGATGGAGGAAGTCGACTTGCCTTCGCCCGGAGTGCTGCTGGTAATGAGCACTCGCTTGTGAGCTTCGCTGCCGATCATCCGGTGAAGCGCCACCGCAGCAGAGTAGTAGGCTTCTGATTGCGGTGATCGCGGATCCAGAATGGCACTGTCCTGATTGTCCCGCTTGCCGAATGCGGGAATCGCACCCAGCGACTTGACGCCGAGATAGTTCTCCGCGTCGCTGGCAGAGCGGACCATGGTGGAGGAGCGTTCACGCAGCAGGCCTGCTCCGAGAGCACCGATCAAGCCAAGGATTCCCGAAAGTGCCAGATTGGTGACCAGATTGGGCGAACTCGGCTCGAGCGGAGGCTCGGCGCGGTCCACCACCTGGATATTCTGGCCGGGCGCACCCGAGGCTGCTGCCACCGACTGGTAGCGCTGGAGCAGCCCGTCATAAAACGCCCGGTTGGTATCCACTTCGCGTTGCAGGGCGTTGTAGGTGACGCCTCTCTCACGCTCTGCCATCGCCGAACCGCGAAGTTGTGCGATGCTGCCGCGCAATTGGCGTTCTGCCTGAGCAGCCGCGGTATAGCGCCCCCGAGCAGCGCTTTTGATGTCTTCGGAGAGCCTGGCGATCTGACTGTCGATCGCCTGGACTTTCGCCGTCGCCGCAGTGACGCCGGGATATTCACTGGTATAGCGTTCCCGCTGATCGGCGATCTCGGCATTGAGGGTGGCGCGTTCCGATATCATGTCCTGAATGGCATCGTTTTGCTGGACTTCGGGCAAGGCCATGGCCGGAACACTTTGCACCTGCCGCCAATTCTGCTCGGCTTCGATCCGCGTCGCCGTGGCATTGGCAAGTGCGCTGCTCAATTGCGCCAATTGCTGTGCACGCAAGGAACCGCTCTGGTCGGTGCCGGTTGCCGGAACCACCGAAGCGGTAATATCCGCGTTGCGGGCATAGGCCAGCATGGCGTTTTCGGAATCCTGCAGCTTGGCTTTCGCATCGGCCAGTTCCTGAGCCAGATATTGTTCTGCCCTGGCCGAGGTTTCGCTTTTGTCGAGGAAATCATTCGACACCATCTGATCGGCATAGGCATTGGCGATCTGCGCCG
>NZ_JAXMJI010000083.1:0-37834 GCF_034376665.1 Allopontixanthobacter sp.
AGGCGCAGAGGACGCAGAGAGTCTGGTTTCTTTGTTATCCCCGCGGCAGCGGGAGCCTCTCTGTTCCTGCGGCAGGATTCCCGCTTCCGTGGGGAAGGAAGATGGGGCCTCCTTCTTTCTCTGCGAACTCTGCGCCTCTGCGCGAAAACACCCTTCTTCCCTCCGCGCCTCCGCGCCCCCGCGTGAACCCCAAACAGAGAGCGGCCGCCTCGACAGGCACGTCGCCCTGCGGCTCGGGCTGCGGCAGGTGGACGGGTTGCCCGAACATGTCGCGGCCAAGCTGGTGGCGGAGCGGGCGGAGAACGGCCCCTATGCCGATGTCGCCAGCCTGCGCGACCGGGCGCGGCTGACCCCGGCGCATATCGAGCGGCTTGCTTCCGCCGATTGCTTCGGATCGCTGGGATTGCCGCGCCGGCAGGCACTGTGGGATGCCCGCAGTCTGGTGGCCGGGCCGGACCTGCCGCTGTTCAAATATGCCGAGGAGCGGGGCGAAGGGGCGGAGCGCGGCCTTACGCCCTTGCCGCAGATGCCGCTTTCGGAAGAAGTGGTGGCCGATTACCAGACGCAGCGCCTGTCCCTGAAAGCGCATCCGATGGCGTTCCTGCGTGCCAGCCTGGGGGAACGCGGTTTTGTGCGCGCCTGCGATCTCAGGGCCCGCAAGTTCCGTTCCATGGTGCAGGTGGCCGGGGTGGTGCTGATCCGCCAGCGGCCGGGCAGCGCCAAGGGGGTGTGCTTCATCACGCTGGAGGACGAGACCGGGGTCGTGAACCTCGTCATCTGGCCTGACCTGATGAAGAAGCAGCGTAGGATCATCATGGGCGCGCGGCTGATGGAGGTGCGCGGGCGGGTGGAATATGACGACGAGGTGATCCATGTGATCGCGGCTCATCTGACCGATGCGACGCAGGACCTGCATGCCCTGTCGGACGATATGCTCAATTCCCCGGTCGCGCGGGGCGATCATGCCAACAATCCGCTGCCGGGCAAATTCGCTGCGCGGGAACATATCGAGGCCTTGCCGGAACAGCTGGAACAGCCGCCGACACGAGGTCATCCGCGCAATGCCCGGATCATTCCCCGGATCATTCCAAAGTCTCGCGACTTTCATTAGGGTGAAGGCTCCCCGCATCTCTCGCGACATTGGCCTGTTCCTGGCCGAGCGGCGGCTAATCGTGTTCCTGATCGCCATGTCCATTGTGCTGGCGGGGCGGGGCTGGCTGGCGGAGAACCCGCAGCACGACCCGTGGGCACCGCTCGATTTGAACGATCCGCCGGGGTGGGCCACCGAGCGCAAGCTGCTGGCCCTGCGCGATGATCCGCAAACCTGCCGCGATGTGCTTGCCCGCAGTCAGGTGGCTTTCGCATCGCTGGATCCGGCCGGGCAGGACGATTGCCGCAGGACGGACCGCACGGTGCTGGAGGACCTGCCGCTCTCGCCCGCACCGCCTCCGACGACCTGCGCAATCGGTGCCGCAACGCATCTGTGGCTCCGCGACGTGGCGCAGCCCGCGGCGCAGGAAATCCTCGGCAGCCGGATCGCTCGCATCGAACATTACGGCGCCTATAGCTGCCGCCGCCTGTATGGCCGGTCGGAAGGACGGTGGAGCGAACACGCCACCGGCAACGCGATCGATATCGGTGGATTTGTGCTGGAGGATGGCCGCCGCGTCACCGTGCTGGCCGATTGGGACGACGAGAGCGAAAGTCCCGAAGCCCGATTTCTCAACCGGCTACGTGACGGCGCGTGCGACCTTTATGCGACGGTGCTGTCCCCGGCCTATAACGAGGCGCACCGCGACCATTTCCATTTCGACCAGTCGCCGCGCTACCGCGGGGTCTGCCGGTAATCCTCAGACCGCTTCCATCGCATAACCGGCGGAACGGACGGTGCGGATCGGATCCTTTGCACCATCCACTTCGATCGCCTTGCGCAGGCGCCGGATATGGACATCGACGGTGCGCAGTTCGATGTCGCTGCCGGTGCCCCATACTCCGTCGAGCAATTGGCCGCGGGAAAAGACCCGGCCCGGACTTTCCATGAAGAATTTGAGCAGCCGGTATTCAGTGGGGCCAAGCTGCAGCGCCCGGCCGCGGCGACCGACCTTGTGGGCGACTGGATCGAGGTGGATATCCCCCACTTCGATCGATTCCCCGGCAAGCGCGGGCCGGATGCGCCGCATGACGGCGGCCACGCGGGCGAGCAGTTCGCGCGGGCTGAACGGCTTGGTCTGATAATCGTCGGCACCGGTTTCAAGCCCGCGGATCCGGTCGTCCTCGTTCTCCCGCGCGGTCAGCATGATGATCGGGACATGGGAGGTCTTCTTGTCGCGGCGCAGACGGCGGCACACTTCGATCCCGCTGGTTCCTTCGATCATCCAATCCAGAATGATGAGATCGGGTACGTCTTCCTCGGCGAGCAGCAGGGCTTCGTCCCCGTCCGACGTGGTGCGGACATCGTAGCCTTCGTTTGCGAACCGGAATTCCAGCAATTCGGCCAAGGCCGGGTCGTCTTCTACCAATAACAGTTTTGCGGCGGACATAGTGGCGACTCGCTTTCCGTTGACCGGAATACCACGCACGGAAATTGTTACGTAATCACGACAAGACTATGACGCGCGAGCACGACCTGACCATCAACGATCCTCGTCGGGCGGGTAATTGCCGGTCGCGGCAAAGTGAACCATCTCCGCGACATTGGTTGCGTGATCGCCGATCCGCTCCAGATTGCGGGCCACGAACAGGATCTGCGCCGCGCTCGAAATGGTCGCAGGATTTTCCATCATATAGCTGACAACATTGCGGAAAATGCTGTTGTAGAAAGCATCAACCTTGTCATCCGTGGCGATGACTTCCAGCGCCAGCACCGGATCGCGCGCCGCGTAGGCGGTCAGAACATCATGCACCATCTCGGCCGCGATATCGCCCATGGCAGGCAGCAGGGTGAGCGGTTCGAAATGTTTGCGCGCTTCGATCTTGCCGACGCGCTTGGCGATGTTCTTGGAATAATCGCCGATCCGCTCGACCACCCCGGCTATCTTGAGCGCGGCGATCACTTCGCGCAGATCGTCCGCCATCGGCGCGCGCAGGGCGATGATCCGGACGGCCAGCTTGTCGACTTCCGCTTCCAGCGAGTCGATCTTCTTGTCACGTACCACCACGCCATCGGCGAGATCCTCGTCGCCCTTGATCATCGCTTCGAGCGATTCCTGGATCGACAATTCGGCGAGCCCGCCCATTTCGGCGATCAGGCCGCGCAGGCGGGTGATGTCTTCGTCAAATGCCTTGACTGTATGTTCTGCCATTACCCGTAACGTCCTGTGATGTAATCCTTGGTCCGCTCCTCGAGCGGATTGGTGAATATGTCAGAAGTACGACCATATTCCACCATCTTTCCGAGATGAAAGAAGGCGGTTCGCTGGGACACGCGGGCGGCCTGCTGCATGGAATGCGTCACGATGACGATGGCATAGCTGCCATTCAGCTCGTCGATCAGTTCCTCGATCTTCGCTGTGGCGATTGGATCGAGCGCCGAGCACGGCTCGTCCATCAGGATGACTTCCGGATCGACCGCAATCGCGCGCGCAATGCACAGACGTTGCTGCTGGCCGCCGGAAAGGGCTGTGCCGCTGTCCTCCAGCCGATCCTTCACCTCGTTCCACAGGCCAGCACGGCGCAGCGATTGCTCGACGACTTCGTCCAGTTCGGCCTTGCCGCTGGCGAGCCCGTGGATCTTGGGCCCATAGGCGACGTTGTCGTAGATCGATTTGGGAAACGGGTTGGGCTTCTGGAACACCATGCCCACGCGTGCGCGCAATTGCACGACGTCCATCTTCGAGCGGTAGACATCCTCGCCGTCGAGCGTGATCGAGCCTTCCACCCGGGCTGACGGGATGGTGTCGTTCATCCGGTTGAGGGTGCGCAGGAAAGTCGATTTGCCGCAGCCCGACGGGCCGATGAACGCGGTCACGTATTTCGTCGGGATGTCGATCGACACCTCGTCGATCGCCTTCTTGTCGCCGTAGAATACAGACACGTCCCGCGCGCTCATCTTGGCGTCGGTTTCTTCCAGATTGGGATGGACTACAGTCACCATTTTTTCTCGAAACGGTTGCGCAGATAGATGGCCAGGCCATTCATCAGCAGGAGGAATACCAATAGCACAATAATCGCCGCAGATGTCCGTTCGACGAACCCGCGGTCGATTTCGTCGGACCACAGGAAGATCTGCACCGGAAGGACGGTAGCGGGCGCGGTGAAACCGTCCGGCGGAGTGGCCACGAAGGCGCGCATCCCGATCATCAGCAGCGGTGCGGTTTCCCCCAGCGCCCGCGCCATGCCGATGATGGTCCCGGTCAGGATGCCAGGCAGGGCGAGCGGCAGCACGTGATGGAATACCACCTGGACCTTTGAAGCACCGATCGCCAGGGCGCCGTCACGGATCGAGGGCGGGACCGCCTTGATCGCGTTGCGGCCGGAAATCACGATCACCGGCATGGTCATCAGCGCCAGCGTCATCCCGCCGATCAGCGGTGCGGAGCGCATATTGGGGAACAGCCACAGAAACACCGCAAGGCCGAGTAGCCCGAAGATGATCGAAGGCACTGCGGCGAGATTGTTGATCGACACCTCGATCACGTCGGTCCAGCGGTTCTTCGGCGCGTACTCCTCGAGATAGAGCGCGGCCATCACACCGATCGGAAACGCCAGCAGCAGCGTCACGATCATCGTCAGCATGGAGCCCTTGAGCGCGCCCCAGATACCCACTTCCTGCGGATCGGTGGCGTCCGCGCGTTCGAGGAAGCCGAGGTCGAGCTTTGTTTCCAGCTTCCCCTGCGCGGAGAGTTCCGCCGCGAGGGCCTGCATTTCGTCGGACCCTTCGCCGGCAAGACCCGCAGCAAGGCCCGGGCTGGCAGCCAGGGAGAAGGTCTCCTCCCGCTGCAGGATCGAGGGATCGTCGATAATCGCGTCCGCGACCTGACGCCACGCGCTGCTGCTGATCTGCGCGCCGCCGGCCTCGCCCAATTGCTCCCCGGCGAAATATTCGACGGTCGCGGGCAGGCCCTGCGCTTCCAGCACCTGGACTGCGCCCGCTTGCGAGAGGGTGGATTGATCACCCGAAAGCCCGGCCTCCGTGAAGTCGATCGCGACGTTCATCTCGGCGCGCTGGAAGCCGCCGATGCCGTTGATGGTCATCGTGATCAGCAGGAATGCGAGCACGGCCACCGAAAACAGGATCGCGCCGAGGCCCGCCAGCCTGAACCGGCGCTCGGCAGCGTAGCGCTTCTTCAGCCGCGCTTCGAACGCCGGTGTGCGGGTGGGGGCGATACGCTCACTCATAAGCTTCGCGGAACCTCTTCACGACGCGCAGGGCAATGAAATTCAGGCCGAGGGTTACGATGAACAGCACAAAGCCCAGGGCAAAGGCGGCCAGCGTGGCGGGATGGTCGAAACTGCCTTCGCCGGTCAGCATGGCCACGATCTGGAAAGTCACCGTGGTCATGGCTTCCAGCGGATTGGCGGTGAGATTGGCGGCGGCACCGGCGGCCATCACTACAATCATGGTTTCGCCAATTGCGCGGCTGACCGCCAGCATGACCCCGGCGACGATGCCGGGGAGGGCGGCAGGCACCAGCACTCGGCGGATGGTTTCGGACCGGGTTGCACCCATCGCCAGACTTCCGTCACGCATCGCCTGGGGCACCGCGGCGATGGAATCGTCCGCCATTGAGGATACGAACGGGATGATCATCACCCCCATCACGAGACCGGCGGCCAATGCGCTTTCACTGGATGCGTTGCTGATCCCGATAGCTTGCGCCCAGTCGCGGATCGCCGGGGCCACGGTCAGCGCAGCGAAATAGCCATAGACGACGGTCGGCACCCCGGCGAGAATTTCGAGCGCCGGCTTGACCCAGGCGCGCACGCGAGGATCGGCGTATTGCGTGAGATAAATCGCGCTCATCAGGCCCAGCGGTATCGCCACGATCATGGCGATGATCGCGCCGATGTAGATAGTGCCCCAGAACAGCGTGATGGCGCCGTACCGCGAACCGTCCGGATTGTCCGGATTGCTCATCGGGTCGGGTCCCCACTGGGTGCCCAGCAGGAAGTCTACCGGGCTGACCATGCCGAAGAACCGCACGGTTTCGAACACCAGGCTGACCGCAATGCCCAGCGTGGTCAGGATCGCCACCAGTGAGGCGAGGAGCAGGATGACCATCACCGCCCGTTCGACCCTTGTCCGGGCGGCAAAGTCCGGCTTGACCCGAAGGAACGCCCAGACGCCGGTCAGGAATGCAATCACCAGAGTGCTCAGTACCCCGATGATGTTGTAGCGGTTGATCGCCTCCTTGTAAGGCTCAACCAGTGCTGCCGCCTCTTCGTTGAACACGGCCCGCGCGCTGCCGCCGGCAACGGCGCGGGCCTCGCTCATGATCGAATCCCGCTGGAAGCCGAACGCCGGCAGTTCCGCCGCCGCGGGCGACGACAGCACTGTCTGCGTTACCAGCTGCGGTGCGATCGCCGACCACAGGGCGATGAACGCAACCACCGGGATCACGATCCACAGGGCCACATACCACGCGTGGTAGTTCGGTAATGCCGCTATCCTGCCGTTCGCGGCGTCCCGCTTGAACGTCCAGGCCCGGGCCCGGGCGGCAAGCCACCCGGCGAGACCCAGCCCGAACGCCAGTAACAGCAGTATGAGAGGCGACATCCCGTCTGACCCTATTTCAGGTCCGCGCCGTTCATCGTCACAAATTCGGTAGCTGCTTTGGCATTAGCTTCGCGTACGTCATCCGGCGAAGCGACCAGACCGATCTGCGCAAGTGGTCCATCTTTCGACCAGCTCTTGACCCACTCGGCCAGATATTCGGGCAGTCCGGGGATCGCTTGCAGATGCGCTTTCTTCACATAAACAAAGAGAGGCCGCGCGCCGGGATAGGCGAAGCTGGAGATATTTTCATAAGTTGGCTGGACCCCGTTCATCGGCAGGCCCTGTACCTTGTCGATGTTCTTCTCGAGGTAGGAATAGCCGAACACGCCAACCGCCTTCGCATTGTTCTCGATCTTCTGGACAATCAGATTGTCCTGTTCGCCCTGATCGACATAGGCGCCATCGGAACGCACTTCGGTGCAGATCTGCGTGTGCAGGTCTTCGTCGCTGTCCTTCAAGGCCTTCATTTCCGGGTTGCTGTCACAGCCAGGCTCGAGCACCAGCTCCTTCAGCGCGTCGCGCGTGCCGGAAGTTGACGGCGGGCCGTAAACCAGGATCGGTTCCTGCGGCAGCGACGGATCGACATCGGACCACAATTTGGCGGTCTGTTCCTTGCCATACGGCTTTGCGGCGATCGCTTCATAAATGATCTCGGGGGTCAGGTTCATCATGATCCCGCCCTGCGACGAGGCGAAGGCGATGCCGTCGAGCCCAACCTGCAATTCGATGATTTCCTTGACGCCGTTGGCGGCGCAGGTTTCGAATTCGGACTTCTTCATCCGGCGCGAAGCGTTGGCCATGTCGGGCGTGTTGGCCCCGACCCCGGCGCAGAACAGCTTGATTCCGCCGCCTGTGCCGGTCGATTCGATGATCGGCGAAGTCATGCCCGGGTTTGACTGGGTAAAAGTCTCGGCAATTTTCTTGGCGAATGGATAGACGGTGGACGATCCCACCGCGCGGATCGAATCGCGGGTGGTGTCGCTGGTGCCCCCGCAAGCGGAAAGCGTGGCCACGATTGCGAGCGCAGGCAGCGCAAGGATTGTTCTGAATGACATAAATCTGTTCCTGTTCCTGATGACCCCGACGGCGGGAAACTTCATCAAGCCTCCCCGGCACCGTAGCTGTCTGGTCGCGGCATGTTCAAGTTATGTGACAAATTCATGTCAATTATTCTGCCGGTTCCTGAAATGCCGGGATTCGGACGGTCACCACAGTCCCCTGACCAACCTCGCTGCTGATGTCGAGGCGGCCGCGGTGGCGTTCCACGATATGCTTCACGATGGCAAGGCCGAGACCGGTCCCGCCAGACGCGCGGCTGCGCCCCGGATCGGTGCGATAAAACCGCCGGGTCAGGTGGGGAATGTGCTCTGGAGCAATCCCGTCCCCCCGGTCCTCAACCATCAGTTTCGCATCGCCGCTGTCATCTTCGAGTAGCGAGACGGTCACCTTTTTATCGGGATCGCCGTATTGGAGCGCGTTGTCGACCAGGTTGCGAACCAGTTGTTCCAACTGGCGGGCATCGCCGAGAACGGTGACGTCGTTCGGCAGATGGGACTCGATTCGGCTCAGCCGGCCTTCGCCCGCCGCATCGCGCGCTGCGGTTTCCACCAGTCTTTTAAGTTCGACCCTTTCATCCGGCTCGTCGTATTTCTCCGCTTCGACCCGGGAAAGGGACATCAGGTCGCTGACCAGCCCCTGCAATCGTTTCGCTTCCGACAGGATCGTGGCGAGGAATTTCTTGCGGGTGGCGGGGGGAACCGCGGCATCCTCGTCGCTCAGCGTTTCGACATAGCCGATGATCGAGGCGAGCGGCGTGCGCAGTTCATGGCTCGCGTTGGCGACAAAATCGGTGTGGGCGCGGCTGATCTGCGCCTCGGATGTCTGGTTGAGCAGTTCGACGACAGCGAACCGCTCGTCGATGATCTGCCGGTTCATCTGCCAGATGTCCTTGCGGCGGGCGAGGTTCTGGATGACCGCGCTGCCGCCGTGGTCCTGCATCATCAGGGCAATCGCTTCGGGATGTCGGAACGCCACCCGCACGTCCTGACCCATGATGTGCGACCCCAGGACCTTGCGCGCGGCTTCATTGGCGATGGCAACGCGGTTGAGTTCGGTCATCAGCAGCGGCGTTGCGGAATGTTCGATCAGCTGCGTGATGGTGGCTTGGCTGAACGGGTTTTTCGTCGGCAATGCGTGAGATTGGGGTGGCTGGGAGGAGACCAGGAACAGCGATCCGATCCACAGCAGTCCGGCGCCGAGAACCAGCCAGGGATTGGCGCCTGCCACAGCCATCGCCAGACTTACGGCCACCGCGATGAATATTCCCGGCCAGGGTAGGCGACCTTTGTCCATGGAAGGGGGCGTTAGCGTCAAAGACGCACCGCCGCCACTACCAAATACCCCGCCGAACGGGGTAAAGGCCCGGAGGCATCAAGGCTGAAGAACGAGATATCCGGTCATCCTGCCGGATCAAATTGCCACCATGAATGGTGACCCCTACGGGAATCGAACCCGTGTTTCAGCCGTGAAAGGGCCGCGTCCTAACCGCTAGACGAAGGGGCCATACCGCTGGCCAAAATGATTGGAGGCCAAAGGTCAGGGCGCGCAATTAGGCAGGGTTCGCTTGCACGTCAAGGCGAGTTTTGCGCAAATCCGGCTTCCTGGCGGGAATCCTTTGCTAATCGGCCCAGGCTGCATCCTCGAGATGCAGTTCTGCCTGCGGACGCGATGCCCAATCGTCGATTTTCGCGCGACCGGCCAGCCACAGCGAGCGGCCCCGCGATCCGTGGAGCAATGCCTGGCCCATTTCGCTGTTCACCGCCCGAAATGCGATGGCCTTGAAGCTCTTGCCGTCCTGACCTGCGGCGATCAGCCGGACATGGTCGGTGCCCACGATATCCGCCTTCACCAGCCGCACCGGTCCCACGGCGACGCGCGGTCCGGGCCAGCCGATCCCGAACGGCCCCGCGCTGTCCATGGTTTCGACCAGCAGCGGCGTGAGGCCGCCGGGAGCGAGCGCAAGATCGAGCTGGATGACCTGTTTCGCCATCGCCAGCCCCACTGCGGCGGCCAGCCGCTCGTCGAGCCAGTTGGCGAGGGCGTCCACCTGGCCCCCGTCGATTGTGAGCCCCGCCGCCATGGCGTGCCCGCCGCCCGCGACCAGCAGGCCTTGTTCGCGCGCCGCGATGATTGCCGCGCCAAGGTCCACCCCCGCTATCGAACGGCCGGAACCCTTGCCCTGCAGTTCTCCTTCGCCGTTTTCGACATCAAGCGCGATTACCAGCGCCGGCTTCCCCGTCTTTTCCTTGATCCGCCCCGCTACGATCCCGATCACCCCGGGATGCCAGCCCCGTCCCGCCACCACGATGACCGAGCGGTTATGCTGCCGGTCCAGCTGCAATTCGGCGGCTTCCTGCACTTCGGCTTCGATAGCGCGGCGTTCTTCGTTCAGTACCGATAGCTGCGCGGCGATGCTGATCGCTTCGTCCGGGTCCTCGGTGGTCAGCAGCCGCACGCCGAGGGTGGATTCGCCGACGCGGCCCCCGGCGTTGATCCGCGGCCCCAAGGCAAAGCCGAGATCGCTGCAGGCTGGTGCGCGCTTCAGGCGGCTTGCGTCGATGAGCGCCGACATTCCTACATTGTCGCGTCGGGCCATGACCTTGAGCCCTTGCGCCACGAAGGCACGGTTCAGCCCGTGCAGCGCCGCCACGTCAGCCACAGTGCCCAAGGCGACCAGGTCGAGCAGTGCCATCAGGTCGGGTTCCGGGCGGGTCTCGAAATAGCCATGCCCGCGCAATGTCCGCACCACGGCTATGGCCAGCAGGAACGCTACGCCCACCGCTGCCAGATGCCCGTGCGCCGCACCAAGATCGCTCTCGTCCAGCCGGTTGGGGTTCACCATCGCGGCGACCTTGGGCAATTCGGGCGAGCATTTGTGATGATCGACCACGATCACATCGACCCCGGCGTCATGCGCCAACGCCAGCGCATCATGCGCCATCGCGCCGCAATCGACGGTCACGATCAGGCTGCAACCTTCCTGCGCCAATTGCACCAGCGCCTTGCCGCTCGGGCCGTATCCCTCCAGCAGCCGGTCGGGAATATAATAGCGTGCGTCATGGCCGAGCATACGCAGCAAGCGGATCATCAGCGCGGCGCTGGTTGCGCCATCGACATCATAGTCGCCGTAGATGGTGGTGGGTTCGCGCCCCAGCACCGCCTGCGCGATCCGCTCGGCGGCGGCGTCCATGTCCTGAAAGGCGGAGGGGTCAGGCAGAAACCCGCGCAAGGTCGGTGTCCGCTGGCGCTCGACATCGCCGGACTGGACCCCGCGCGACAGCAGCAATTGGGTAACGATATCGTTTTCCAGACCGGTGGCTTCCTGCCGAACGTCCATATTCCCGCCGCGCCAATGCCACGCCTTGCCCGAAAGAGAGCAGGTGACGCCGAAAACCGGGGATCTGGTGCGAGATGCCATTCGCCTCGCGTAAAGGAATTGCCCAGCGGCGCAAAGAGGCGGCGATTGACAATCGACAGGACCGGCCGACAATCGGTGCATGGACATACCGCCGCAGACCCTGCTGATTGCGTGGCACAGCCGCACCGGGGCCAGTCGGGCAATGGCACAGGCAGCGGCGGAGGGCGCAGGGCAGGCCGGGGTGATCCTGTATGCTGACGATGTGACCGCCGATCACATTCTGGCTTGCGCAGCCTATCTGTTCGTGTGCCCGGAAAACCTCGCCAGCATGAGCGGATCGATGAAGGAAATGTTCGACCGCTGCTATTATCCGGTGCTGGGGAAAATCGAAGGACGGGCTTACGCTACGGCAATCGCTGCGGGCTCCGACGGGGAAGGGGCCCAGCGCCAGATCGACCGGATCGCCAAAGGGTGGCGACTGCGCCGCGTGGCCGAACCGTTGATCGTGAATTTCAACGCTCAGACACCCGAAACCATTCTGGCCGAGAAAACCGTGGAAGAGGACCAGTTGGCGCTTTGCCGCGACCTTGGGGCGGGTCTGGCAGAGGGGCTGGCGATCGGCGTCTATTGATTAACTGTGCTGAATTGACGCATCCATATCGGATTAAACACTTTTTCGGGGACTCGACTGGCCGGAGAAATAGGGCCAAGTAAACCATGGTAGCGGCACTAGGGGACTAAAGAACATCGATCGTCGTATGGAAATCGCCCGGCTCGAACGGGTTGGTGGTGTTCTGCTGCTTTTCGAAAGTGGCCGCCGCCTCGATCCGGAATCCGTGCGTAAAATTGTGGACAAATCCGGCCGCGTGTCAATTAGTCTGGATCCCCGGCAAAGTCCCGATCGGCCCGCTGCCGATCCCGCCTCCGATGGTGCACTGGAATGGCTCGAACTGTTGATCGGCGGAATGACTTTCGACCTCGTCGGTCTGGCACCAGGCCGGCCGGTAAATCTGCCCGACATCCGGCATCGGGTCAGTCTGCCCGAAGAAGCGATCCAAGCCACTTGCGAAGCACTGTGCCTGGTGCCTGGCCCGCATTTGGCGGGCGGTGCAAACACCATTCCGGTCGTGCGGACCCTGTTTGAACTGATTGCCCTGCTCGCCGCTGACATGGGGCCGCAGCTTCGCACCATTTGCTGGCCCCCTGCAGCCTTGGCGACAGGGCCGGAATTCTTTCGTTCCCAGGCGGAAAGCTGGCAGAAGAGCGGGGCGTTTCCGTCCCGGATTCTCGCGGGTTACAGGCAAATGAGCGATGGCGGCCTGCAATCGGAAGGGCTTGCCTTCTTCACCGGCCAGGAAATACGCATCGAACCCGAGTCCGTCGGTGATTGTTCGACCGCTGTACAATTGGCGAGCCGGTTGGTCCAGCAGCTGGCACAGCACGGCCCGTTGACGCAAAGCGAGGAGGTGATCGCACCCGATGGCGGGCAAATGCGTCTTGTTCCCTCAGGAAACGGCAAATTCGTGCGCGTCTGGCGCAACTGAGCCGCCGACGCCTCAGGTGTTTGCGGCCAGATCCACGATCGCCTGCCTGTATTCGCGCTCCAGCCGGTCGACGCGTTCCGCCACGGTGTCCACCCGGTCGACCATGCCAACGCCCTGGCCCGACCCCCAGATGTCTTTCCACGCCTTGGCTTTGCTATTTCCGCCCGATCCAAAATTCATCGCGCTGGGATCGCTGGTCGGCAGGTTTTCCGGATCCAGCCCGGCTTTCTCGATAGAACCGCGCAGGTAATTACCGTGAACCCCGGTGAACAGATTGGTATAGACGATATCTGCCGCCTTGCTGTCGACGATTTCCTGCTTGTAGGCATCGTCAGCGTTGGCTTCCCTGGTCGCGATCCAGGGCGAGCCGATATAGGCGAAATCGGCGCCCATGGCCTGCGCCGCAAGCACCGAACGACCGTGAGAGATCGAACCCGATAGCGCGACCAGCCCACCGAACCAGCTGCGGATTTCCTGCATCAGGGCGAAGGGCGATTGCACCCCGGCATGGCCGCCGGCACCGGCAGCAACCGGGATCAGGCCGTCGGCACCTTTCTCGATCGCCTTGCGGGCGAATTTGTCGTTGATGATGTCGTGCAGAACGATGCCGCCCCAGCTATGCGCCGCGTCGAACACTTCCTCCCGCGCGCCGAGCGAAGTGATCATCATCGGCACCTGCCACTTGCCGCACATGGCGATGTCTTCTTCCAGCCGGTTGTTGCTGCGGTGGACAATCTGGTTGACGGCATAGGGCGCGGCGGGCCGATCGGGATTTTCCCGGTTATGCGCTGCCAGTTCCTCGGTGATCTGGTGCAGCCATTCGTCAAGCTGCGAAACCGGCCGGGCGTTCAGCGACGGGAACGAGCCGACAATACCCGCCTTGCATTGCGCGATCACCAATTCGGGGCCCGACACGATGAACAGCGGCGAGCCGATGATAGGCAGGCGAAGGCGGTCGAAGGGGGCAGGTAACGCCATGGATTGCTCCGTTGCTTAATGAAACTTGTTTGCAGGCTTATGCGGCAAAATGCGCCTTGTCGATACGGATAGGATACTTTGGATTGAGGTGCTGTGATCCGGGATCAAACCAGCAATTCCTCGATTCCGTAAAAACGCGCGGCTGACCCTGCGTAAAGCGCCCGCTTTTCATCCGCCGATGCGCCTGCGGTGATCCGCTTGAATGCATTCCACAGCACCGGATAACTCGCGCCCCACCGGTCCACCGGATAGTTGCTTTCGAACATTGCGCGCTCGGGGCCGAAGGATTCGATGCAGGTTTCGATATAGGGCCGCCACAATTCGGCGAGCGCCTGCGATCCGGTGCCCTTGGCCGGACCGTCCTCCGGCATCCCGCAGAATGCCATCGCGAGACCGCCCAGCTTGACCGAAACATTGGGGCTTTCGGACAACCGCCGGATTGCCTTGCGCCAGCGGTCGAAATTCCGGGACAATTTGCCGCGGTACGAAGCGATGCCCAGCGGCGTTCCGCAATGGTCGAGGACAATCGGCTGGTCGGGAAACTTGCGGGCGAGGGCGATTACATCGACCAACTGCGGCTCCAGCACCCAGGCGTCGAAAGTGAGTCCGAATTTGCCGAGTTGGGCGAAACCTTCCTGGAACTGGTCGCTGGCCAGCAGCCCCTCGGGCGCGTGGAACGGCGGGCCGAGCGTCTCGGGATCGCTGTCCCATGCGCCGGAATGGCGAATACCGCGGAACCGCCCGCCGCCCGCGGCGATCATCCGCTCCAGTACGGGCGCAGCGCCGTCACCCAGCAGCATATCGGCATGGCCGACGATTGCCGCGCAGGCCCGCACTTTGCCGTACAACCCGCTCGCGCTCTGCGCCGCGACACCGTTGACGAACTCGACCTCGCCAACGGGCTTGAAGGCCTCTTCGGCGTCAGCGCGGTAGAAGGCACCGCATTCCATGAACACCGTGCCAATGATGTTATGGCCGGACGACAAATCCGCCTGCAATTGGTCAAACGCGTAATAGGGCGCGCCGGCGATTGTCGCGATGAAGGGGTGCCGCGGCTCGGGAAACATCGGGAGCAGGGGCCTCAGATCCCACAGATGATGATGCGGATCGATGATCGCGAGTTCGGGTTCGAGAATGCTTTCGGTCAAACTTCGCTCTCCATTTCGCTGCAGGACCTACACCAAATTCTGCCGGCGCATAGAGTGTTGACCATGTGTCAGCCCGCGACCGCAGAATTCGCCGCGCTTAACACCGCACGGACGCTGGCGGTTGCGATATCCTCGTCGATGCCGCAGCCCCAGATCGTCCGGCCATTGGCGGTCCTGCATTCGAGATAGGCGGCGGCATTCGCGTCGGTCCCCGCACCAAGGGCGTGCTCGGTATAATCGGTTACTTCCAACTCGACCCCGAAACTGTCGCGAATGGTGCTCATCACGCTGGAAATCAGGCCGTTGCCGCGACCGCTGACGCTCTGGGCCTTACCTTCCACTTCGATCGTGCCGGTGAAAATGCGCGTGCCATCCGCTGCGCGGCCTTCCTCGTAATCGACCAGCTGAAGGTGTTTGGGGTGGGTCCGGACGTGGTAGGCGGTGCGGAACGCGTCCCAGATATCCGCCGCGTTAAGTTCGCGCCCGAGTTCGTCCGCCATGCGCTGGACATGGGGGGCGAAATCGGCCTGCATTTTCTTGGGCAGCTTGAGGCCCTGGTCCTGTTCCAGCACCCAGGCAAACCCGCCTTTGCCGCTTTGTGAATTGACCCGGATGACCGCTTCGTAACTGCGGCCCAGATCGGCCGGATCGATCGGCAGATAGGGCACCCGCCACGCCTCGTCATTCTGGGTTTCGCGCGCGGAAAATCCCTTCTTGATTGCGTCCTGATGGCTGCCGGAAAATGCGGTGAACACCAATTCGCCGCCATAGGGGTGGCGCTGGTGGACAGGCAGTTCGTTGCAATATTCGACCGTCTCGATCACCCGGTCGATGTCAGAGAAATCCAGACCCGGGTCGATCCCTTGCGTGTACATATTGAGCGCAACCGTGACGAGGCAGCAATTGCCGGTCCGCTCGCCGTTGCCGAACAGGCAGCCTTCCACCCGGTCCGCACCGGCCATCAGGCCCAGTTCCGCCGCCGCGACGCCGGTGCCGCGGTCGTTATGCGTATGCAGGCTGATCACCGCTGCATCGCGGTTCGGCAAATTGCGGCAGAAATATTCGATCTGGTCGGCATAGATATTGGGCGTTGCCGCCTCCACCGTGGCGGGCAGGTTGAGGATTATCGGGCGTTCGCGCGTGGGCCTCAGCACGTCCATCACCGCCTCGCAAACCTCGATGCTGAAATCGAGCTCGGCGGTGGAGAAGGTTTCCGGACTATACTGGAAATGCCAGTCGGTGGCGGGCCGCGCGGCGGCTTCGTCCCGCATGATCTTCGCCCCGTCGACCGCGATCTGGCGCACTTCATCCTTGCTCATGCGGAACACGATGTCACGCCATGCCGGGCTGACCGCATTGTACATATGGACCACGGCGGCGTGGACGCCGTCGAGGCTGTCGAAGGAAGTGCGGATCAGATCCTGCCGCGACTGGGTCAGAACCTGCACCGTGACATCCGCAGGAATGCTCCCGGAATCGACCAGACCGCGGATGAAGTCGAATTCGGTCGCGCCCGCGCTGGGGAAGCCGACTTCGATTTCCTTGACTCCGATTTCGACCAGAAGATTGAAGAAGCGCCGCTTCTTGAGCGCGTCCATCGGGTCGACAATTGCCTGATTGCCGTCCCGCAAGTCGGTGGACAGCCAGCGCGGCGGCTTGGTGATGGTGCGCGAGGGCCATTGGCGGTCCGGCAAATGGATCGGAGCGAAGGGCGAGTATTTACGCGAAGGTTCGCGAAGCATGGACATGGGAAAGTTCTCTGACGAAGGAAAATGTCGGGACGGAGCTACCCTTGGGCGACCCGGCGCGCCGCATCAGGCACCGCCGTACATCACGCCCAAGGGCGGATAAGTCGTAGGTGCATGTCCAACTGCATCGTCATGCCGCCGCTATGTGCAATTAAACGTCCGCTGTCCAGCCCGCGCGCGCAAGTTTGTTCCGTGATTGCGCGCGCGGAGTGGTGCGGACGGCTCGGTTACTGCTTTTCGAACGCCGCCGAAATGTCGAGTTCAACCTCGTCCGAAACCAGCGGAATGCCGTAGGCAACGCCGAATTCCGAGCGCTTGATCGTTGCGCTGCCTTCGAAGCCCAAGGTTTCCTTCTTGTTCATTGGATTGACACCCGCACCGCTGAATTCCGCGTCGATCGTGACCGGACGGGTGACACCGTTCAAGGTCAAATCCCCGGTAATCTCGGCAGTTGTGTCCCCGGTTCGCCGCACCGCGGTGGAAACGAACCGCGCCGGGACGGGGTCGGCACCGAAGAAGTCAGGGGCGGCGCCATCCTTGCCGGGGCGCAGCAGATGATCCCGCAAGCCATCGCTGGCAACTGTGACCATCCCGACCGGGACGGAGATATCTACCTTGGCCGATTCGACATTGGCGGGATCCAGCTGCAGCGTGCCTTCGGCCGAACCGAACAGGCCCAGATAATCGTTGAAACCGAAGTGGTTTGCGCGCCAGCCGACCAGCGTGTGCGCGGGATCAACAGCGTAGGTACCGGCGGTCACCCGCGATGCATCCATGGCGCCCGGAACCTGCGGCGGTGAATTCTGAGCGGACAGGGTGGCCACGCCGCCAAGGGCAAGGGCAGCGGCGAAGGCGGTTAACAGCGTGGGGGTCTTCATGGGTAACTCCATCAATATTCGGGGGGCAAGTATCGCGGATCGTTACCATAAACCTACCCGCAGCGGAAATCCCGGATCACCCCGCCTGCATCCAGCATTACGTTCAACCGATTGTTGTTGAAGTCCTGCGTGTACATCTCACCCGGCCGGATGTACCGGATTCCGCCGCGCGGCTCCGCTTTTTCGGTGATCGCCTGACGTACCTGCGCGCTGTCGGGCTGCCCTAAAAATTCTGCGGCCACGGTTGCGCCGCATGAACTGGCGGACGGATCGGTGGGGGTGCGCGGTTCCATCGGGCCGGGAGCTGCACCGGGCAGGGGGGTGGACACGGCGGGAGAGCCCTGCGGCGCTGGGCCGGTTGCCGACGCGCTTTGCCCTGTGCCATTTATCCGTGCAGCGTAATCCTCAGCGGTTTCGCTCTGTTCCGCCGCCCCGCCGCAGGCAGCCAGCAGGGCGAAAGCGGGAAGGGGAAGCAGGCAGATGCGGGAAAATTTACGAAAGATTGTCGTCACAACAAGACTCCTCAAGGTTCCTGCCCTGTCCGCTCCCCCGATGTCAGTATTATGACAATTATCCGGCCAGACTAATTCTTGGCCTTGTCGACCAGCTGGTTCTTGGCGATCCATGGCATCATCGCCCGCAATTCCGCGCCAACCTGCTCGATCTGATGCGCGGCAGCGGCCTTGCGGCTTGCCTTGAGTTCGGGTTGGCCAGCGCGGTTGTCGAGCACGAAATCCTTAACGAACCTGCCGGCCTGGATGTCCTGCAGCACGCGCTTCATTTCCGCCTTGGTTTCGGCGGTGATGATCCGCGGCCCGGTCTTGATGTCGCCATACTCGGCGGTGTTGCTGATCGAATAGCGCATGTTGGCGATGCCGCCTTCATACAGCAGATCGACGATCAGCTTGGTTTCGTGGAGGCATTCGAAATAGGCCATTTCCGGCGCGTATCCGGCTTCGACCAGAGTTTCGAACCCGGCCTGGATCAGATGGGTGATCCCGCCGCACAGCACAGCCTGCTCGCCGAACAGATCGGTTTCGCATTCCTCGCGGAAGGTCGTCTCGATGATCCCGCTGCGGCCGCCGCCCACGGCAGAGGCGTAGGACAGGGCTAGGGCGTGGGCGTAATTGTTGCCGCTGGTGCCTTCGGCCTCCTGCGCCACAGCGACGAGGCAGGGCACGCCGCCGCCCTTCACATATTCGCTGCGCACGGTGTGGCCGGGGCCCTTGGGGGCAACCATGAACACGTCGAGATCGGCGCGCGCCTCGATCAGGCCGAAATGCACATTGAGCCCGTGGGCGAAGGCCAGCGCCGCGCCGGATTTCATGTTCGCCGCCAGATCGTGGGCGTAAATCGCCGCTTGGTGCTCGTCGGGCGCGAGCACCATGACCACATCGGCCCATTTCGCCGCATCGGCGTTGGACATCACCTTGAATCCCGCCGCCTCCGCCTTCGCCGCGGTCGCCGATCCTTCACGCAAGGCAATGGCGATGTCGCCGACACCGCTGTCGCGCAAGTTCTGTGCATGGGCGTGGCCCTGGCTGCCATACCCGACGATGGCGATTTTCTTGCCCTTGATCAGGTCCTGATCGGCATCGGCGTCGTAAAAAACTTTCATTATATTCCCATTCTCACGGCTTCCCGGCAACGGCCGGGATCTGGTTCAATTATCTCTGGCCTGTGGATTACGCCCCGGTCGATGCAGGGGCAACGAATCTCTCAGGTCCCATCGGCCCCGCGCATCATCCCGGCAACGCCGGTCCGCCCGACTTCGACCAAGCCGAGTTCGCGCATCAGGGCAATGAAGCTGTCGATCTTGTCCGGAGAGCCGGTCAGTTCGAAGATGAAGCTGGAGGTCGTGGTGTCGACCACCTGCGCGCGGAACACGTCCGCCAGCCGCAGTGCCTCGACTCGGTGTTCGCCGGTCCCAGCGACCTTGATCAGTGCAAGTTCGCGTTCGACGTGCTTGCCGGCTTCGGTCAGGTCGACCACCTTGTGCACCGACACCAACCGTTCCAGCTGTGCACGGATCTGGTCGATCACTTCAGGCGGGCCCTGGGTCACGATGGTAATCCGGCTGACGGCGTGGTTTTCCGAAATATCGGCCACGGTCAGGCTGTCGATATTATAGCCGCGCGCGGTGAACATACCGGCGATCCGCGCGAGGATGCCTGCCTCGTTATCGACGGTCACGGTCAGAACGTGCCGCTCTGCTGCTGCCTGCTGGATCTTCATAAGTTTACTCCTCCCGCCCCTCGAGGGGAGGGATAGCGAGACTTGGCAGCTTGCTGCCTGGTCGCAGCAGGGTGGGGCTTGCAGCCCCAACGAGCCTGGCGGCTCGCCCCCACCCCTTGATCCCCTCCCCTGAAGGGGAGGGGGAATTGAAGCAAGCACCTGTCATCACACCAACGCCTTTGCTTCATCGTCCATCGTGCCGCTGGCCTTGTCGCCGTACATCAGCATGTCGGTATGGGCCGAGCCGCTGGGAATCATCGGGTAGCAATTGGCATCTTTCGACACCTGGCAATCGACGATCACCGGCCCGTCATGCGCCAGCATCGCTTCGATCCCGGCGTCGAGGCCGGTCTGTTCGGTGATACGGATGCCCTTCCAGCCATAGGCTTCGCCGAGCCGGACGAAATCGGGCAGGCTGTCCGAATAGCTGTTGGAATAACGGCTTTCATAAGTCAGTTCCTGCCACTGACGGACCATGCCCATATATTCATTGTTGAGGATGAATATCTTGACCGGCAGGCGGTACTGGCTCGCCGTGCCCAGTTCCTGGATATTCATCTGGATCGAGGCTTCGCCGGCAATATCGATCACCAGCGCATCGGGATTGCCCAATTGCGCACCGATGGCCGCGGGCAGGCCGTATCCCATCGTGCCAAGGCCGCCGCTGGTCAGCCATTTGTTGGGCCCGAAGAACCTGAAATATTGCGCCGCCCACATCTGGTGCTGGCCAACCTCCGTAGTGATGATCGGTTCCCGCTCCCGAGTGAGGGCGAACAGCCGCTCCACCGCGAGTTGCGGCATGATGGCGTCCTTGCGTTCAGGATAGGCGAGGCTTTCGCGCGCGCGCCATCCGGCGATGCGGGCTTTCCACTCGCCAAGATCGCGAGCCTTGCGGTTGCCCCAGGCGGAGATCAGCTGTTCCAGCACGGTGGCGCAATCCCCCACGATGCCGAGATCGACCGGGATGATCTTGTTGATCGAAGCGCGGTCGATATCGATGTGAATCTTGGTGGAATCGGGCGAAAACGCATCGAGCCGTCCGGTCACCCGGTCATCGAACCGCGCGCCGACGCAGATCATCACATCGCAGCGGTTCATCGCCATATTGGCCTCGAAAGTCCCGTGCATCCCGAGCATACCCAGCCAATCGGGATGATCCGCCGGAAACGCGCCGAGACCCATCAAGGTCGAGGTTACCGGGGCGCCGGTCAAATCCTGCAACTGGCGCAGCAACGCACTCGCGCGCGGCCCGGAATTGATGATCCCGCCACCGGTGTAGAAAACCGGCGCTTCGGCCTTGCTCATCAATTCGATGGCCTGGGCGATCAGGCCGGGTTCGGCCACCGTCTGCGGTTGATAGCGGGCGGAGGCGAGGGTGGCTGCCGGCTTATCGCCGAATTCCGCCTGCGCGATCTGCACGTCCTTGGGAATGTCGATCAGCACCGGACCGGGCCGACCGGTGGTCGCGATGCGGAACGCCTCGGCGATGGTCGGGGCCAGGTCGGCGGGGTCTTTGACGAGGTAATTATGCTTCGTGCAATGGCGGGTGATGCCGATGGTGTCGGCTTCCTGAAATGCGTCGGTTCCGATCAGGGCGGTGGGGACCTGTCCGGTGATGATTACCAGCGGGATCGAATCCATGAAGGCATCGGCAATGCCGGTGACCGCGTTGGTCGCACCGGGGCCGGAGGTGACCAGCACCACGCCGGGCTTGCCGGTGGACCGGGCGTAGCCTTCCGCCGCGTGCGCCGCGCCGGCTTCGTGCCGCACCAGAATGTGGCGGATGCGCTGATCGGCGAACAATTCGTCATAGATCGGCAGCACCGCACCGCCCGGATAGCCGAAGATGAATTCGACACCCTGCTGAACGAGACACTCGATCAGGATCGCCGCGCCGCTGCGCTCGCTATTGCTACTCTGGCCCGGTGCTGGGCTGGACATGATCTTCTCCAACGAATGTGGCCCGGAAGCACCCCTGAAAACGGGAGCAGTGACCGGACCATGGGGGCGCACCTACGGAAACAAAAGTATCGTGTCAACCTAAACTAGTGTAATAATCTTGCGAATAGTGTGTCAATTGAGTCATTATCCAACATTGTGCGTGGCCAATCTTCCGGTGGCTGGTTGCGGAACCACGTATATTGCCGCTTGGAATACTGCCGCGTGGCAAGCTGTCCGGCAGCAATCATCGCTTCTTCGCTGACGTCATTACGTAACCAGGCGGCAATTTCCCTTACCCCGATCGCCCGCATGACCGGCAAGGCAGGATCAAGGTTGCGCGCCACCAGCGCCTCCACTTCCGCCGCCGCGCCCGCTTCGAGCATCGCTGTGAAACGCCGGTCGCAGCGGTCGTACAGCACGGATCGGTCCGGCAACAGGATGAGCGGATGAAGGTCGATCGCATCGCCGATTCCACCGACCTGGCGCTGCTGCCAGTGATGGAGTGGCTTGCCGGTCGAGCGGACGACTTCGAGCGCCCGGGCGGTGCGGCTGTTGTCCGCCGGCGCAAGTTTCCCCGCGGCAAACGGGTCCTCATCCAGCAGGAAACGCCGCGCTTCGGATTGCGGCAGGGCGCGAACTTCCGCCCGGATCTCCGTGTCGATCTCCGGAATCGGGGCAATTCCGTCGAGCAAGGTGCGCAGATAGAGACCGGTCCCGCCGACCAGTATCGGGACCCCGCCTTCGCGGTGCAGTGCGGCTATTTCGCGCTTCGCCGCTTCCGCCCAGTTCCCTGCGGAACATGGCTGCGCGCCATCCCACGTGCCGAACAGGCGGTGGTCGGTGCCGCGCATTTCATCCTCGGAGGGGCGGGCGCTGAGCACTTGCAAATCGCGATAAACCTGCGCGCTGTCGGTGTTGATCACCGCTGCCTTGCGGCCCCGTTTGCCGAGCGCCAGCGCAAGCTCGACCGCCAGATCGCTCTTGCCGCTCGCGGTCGGCCCTGCAATGAGCGCCACCGGCGGACGCTCTGACGAGATCACGTCGGCTATATTCGAAGGAGATTCCCTGGTGCTCATCGCCCGCCTGATAGCAGACCCTGCCGCGCTGGAAACACGGCTCGATGCAGCTGTGGACGCTTTGGCGGCGGCCGATATGCGTGTGGCCATGGCGCGGATGCTGGATTTTTGCAGCGATGTGATGGAGATTGCCCTGCCGGAAGGCGACCCTGCGGCGCTGCGCCGGATTCTGGACGAGCATTTCTCCCCGTCCGACCTGCTGGTGTCCCAAGCCGAAATCCAGGTGCCGCATTTGTTCGTATCGGACATGGATTCCACCATGATCGGCCAGGAATGCATCGACGAGCTCGCCGATTTTGCGGGTTTGAAGGACCGCGTTTCCGATATCACCGAGCGCGCGATGCGGGGCGAGCTGGATTTCGTCTCGGCTCTCAACGAACGTGTCGGCCTGCTTGGCGGTTTGGACGAGGACGCGATCCGGCAATGTCTTGGTGACCGGATCACGGCGGTGCCCGGTGCCCGGACACTCGTCGCCACCCTGAAGGCGCGGGGGTGCCGCACCGTTCTTGTCACGGGAGGGTTTCACCATTTCGCCGATCCTGTCGGCGAGATGCTCGGGTTCGATCGGGTGGTCGGCAACCGGCTTGGGGTCGCAGATGGTAATCTGACCGGCGGGCTCGACGGCGCGATTGTGGACAGTTCGGTGAAGGAAGCGGTGCTGCGCGGCGAGATGGGCGAATTGGGTGACTCAGCCATCAGCCTTGCGACGGGTGACGGTGCGAATGACATACCAATGCTGCAGGCAGCGAGTTACGGGCTGGCCTACCGCGCAAAGCCGAAGGCGCGGGCAGCGTCCGATGGCTGGATCGATCGCGGTGACCTGACCGCGATTCTATCCCTGCTGGGCATTCCGCAAAGCGAATGGGTGAACGGATAATTCGTGGGCGGAGTTTGGTCTGGAAACGTTAATCAAGTGACGCTATATTGACATCACTGTCAGTAAGGGCCCGAAATGAACGCAACGACTTCCCTGCAATCCGCCGCTTCCGCGCAGCGCAATGATGTCGCGCGGGATGGGACGATCTTCCTCCATCCCGGCCGCGTGCCCCTGCGCACCCGGCCACTGAAGGCGATCGGGCACTGGAACGAGTTGATGAAGAACAAGGAGAATACCGAGGAGGTATTCCACATCTTCGAATGTTTTCCTTCGGGCAATTTCCTCCCCCGCGCCCGCGCATTCACGTTGAGCGAGAAGGGCCAGGCGATCCGTGCTTCGGAACCGTACCTGCCCGATATTCTTGACGATCACGCGGCGCTGCGCAGATTGCCCGATGGCACCGTTGCCCACGCCTATGTCGATTTCATGGAGCGGGAAGGGCTGTCCGCTGCAGGACTGGTCGCGGAACATGACCGTTTTCGCGGTGACCGCCCGCGGTTCGACGATCTGGTCGAATGGTTCTCAAACCGCCAGCGAGACGTCCACGACATGCTCCATGTCCTGACCGGTTACGGGCGCGATGCGCTGGGCGAACAATGCGTTCTGGCGTTTACCTACAGCCAGCAGCCGTCCTTCGCGCATCTGTTCATCGCCTATGCCGGCGGGCTCAATATCAAGAAGCAGGTCAAAACCACCGCGCCGGTGTTCAAAGCCGTGACCGAGGCCAAACGGCTCGGCAAAGCTTGCCCGCGCGTGGTCGAAATGCCGATCCGTGAATTGCTTGCGATGCCGCTGGAACAGGCGCGGCGCGAAATGAACATCGGCCAGCCTGTGCATTACGCCGCCGCGCACCGCGTGTGGCAGGACGAGGCGATCGACCCGTACGATTTGCTGGGGCAGGCGAAAGCGGCCTGACGCGGCGTCATCTCCAAATTGTCAGCCATCCAATCGTCATCCCAGCGAAAGCTGGGATCGCTTTGTTTCACGCACGCACCTGGTTTTGAGCGATCCCAGCTTTCGCTGGGATGACGTCCTCGTTTGAAGAGTAGCAGTCAGATATGGCTGAGCGGTTTCTTGTTTACCGCGTGTTTCGGAACGGTAGCATCCAGCGCGGGATGGCAAGCCCTATTGGCTTCGTCATTGCGAGCATAGCGAAGCAATCCATGGCCCGACCCGGCGCTGTTCGATTCAGGTAAGTCTATGGATTGCCGCGTCGCTGCGCTCCTCGCAATGACGAAGTTTTGTGTCAGTTCTCCATCCAGTCCCGGAAGAAGCTTTCGTGGGCGGTGCGGAGATCGGTTAGGGGGACGTCGCCTACCGGAGTATCCTCTCCGTCCGTCCATGAAATCACGGGGCCGCCGGTGCTTCCAATCCATGAAGCATTTACACCAAGATTCTTGGCTCGGCTTTCAAACTCCGACCACTTATCGCGATCATTCCAAGGAAGGGTAAGAATGTATCGCCCCTGATCTTCTGCAAAAGCATCCTTCACCAAGTGACCCATGCTTAAGACGGATGCGCCAATCCCGCCGCTTAGTGCCATCTCGGCGAGAGCGACTGCCACTCCGCCATCCGATACATCGTGAACGGCTGATACTTCGCCTGCAACGATCAACGATCGAATGAACTCGCCGATTTTTCGCTCCTTGGCCAAATCTACTCTTGGTGGAGTGCCAGCAACGTGTCCCGCGATTTCTCGAAGCCAGAGAGATTGTCCCATCATTGAGCCAAATTCTCCGAGACTTTCGTCTTTGTCCAAATCCCTGAGAGCATTTCCGCCTAGCACGACGATTGCGTGGTCCTCAGCCTTGAACCCCATCGTCATCATCGCGGAATAATTCTCGATGATCCCGACCCCGCCAATCGCGGGCGTAGGAAGAATGGCACTCCCGCCGCCGGTCGCCTTGCTCTCGTTATACAGGCTGACGTTGCCGCTCACGATCGGGAAATCGAGCGCGCGGCAGGCGTCGCCCATGCCTTCGAGACAGCCGACGAATTGGGCCATGATCTCGGGGCGCTGGGGATTGGCGAAATTGAGGCAGTTGGTGATCGCCAGCGGACGCGCGCCCACTGCGCAAAGGTTGCGATACGCCTCGGCCACCGCCTGCTTTCCGCCTTCGTAGGGGTCGGCATAGCAATAGCGCGGCGTGCAATCAGTGGTCATCGCCAGCGCTTTTCGTGTGCCGTGAACCCGCACCACCGCCGCATCGCCGCCGGTCTGCAGCGTGTCCGCGCCGACCTGGCTGTCGTACTGCTCCGCAATCCACCGCCTGCTGGCGAGCGCGGGGCTGGCCATCAGCTTGAGCAGATCCGCGCCGATATCGGTGCTTTCGGGAATTTCGCCGAGCGGTTTGACCTGCGCCCACGCCTTGTATTCTTCTTTCGAGGCGTAAGGCCGCTGATATTCCGGTGCGTCTTCGGCGAGCGGGCCGAGCGGGATGTCGCACACCACCTCGCCATCGAATTCGAGAACCATGTGGCCGCCCTCGGTCACTTCGCCGATCACCGCGAAATCGAGTTCCCATTTGTGGAAAATCGCCTCAGCCATCGCTTCCTTGCCCGGCTTCAGCACCATCAGCATCCGTTCCTGGGATTCCGACAGCATCATCTCGTAAGGGGTCATCCCTTCCTCACGGCAGGGCACCTTGTTCATGTCGAGCCGGATGCCGACCTTTCCGTTGGTGGCCATTTCGACGCTGGACGATGTCAGACCCGCCGCGCCCATATCCTGGATCGCGACGATGGCATCGGTCGCCATCAGTTCCAGACACGCCTCGATCAGCAGTTTCTCGGTGAACGGATCGCCGACCTGCACCGTGGGCCGCTTGGCATCGGAATCATCGTTGAAATCGGCGCTGGCCATGGTCGCGCCGTGAATGCCGTCGCGGCCGGTCTTGCTGCCGACATAGACGATCGGATTGCCCACGCCGGTAGCCGCGCTGTAGAAAATCTTGTCCTGATCCGCGACGCCCACGGTCATCGCGTTGACCAGAATATTGCCGTCATAGGCCGGGTCGAAATTGGTCTCCCCACCCACGGTCGGCACGCCCACGCAATTGCCGTATCCGCCGATGCCCGCGACCACGCCCTTGACCAGATGTTGCATCTTGGGGTGCTCGGGCCGCCCGAACCGCAGCGCGTTGAGATTGGCGATCGGCCGCGCGCCCATGGTGAACACATCGCGCAGGATACCGCCAACGCCCGTCGCCGCGCCTTGATAAGGTTCGATGTAGGACGGGTGATTGTGGCTCTCCATCTTGAAGATGGCCGCCTGGTTATCGCCAATATCGATCACGCCGGCGTTCTCGCCCGGGCCGCAGATCACCCACGGAGCTTCGGTCGGCAGCTGCTTCAGGTAGAAGCGCGAGGATTTATAGCTGCAATGTTCCGACCACATGACCGAGAAGATGCCCAGTTCCAGCAGATTCGGCTCGCGCCCCATCGCCGCCAGCACACGGTCGTATTCTTCCAGATTGAGGCCGTGAGCCTCGACTATCTCAGGGGTAATTTCCGACATCGCCTGCCCTTAGCGGGGGCAAGCGACTGCCGCTAGCCCCGCAGGCGCTGGTGACGGCGGGTTGTCCCCACCCAGTAGGCCAAAAACGTCACCACTCCCAAGGTCGCCATTGCCGCCAGCAACACGGCCGGCCCAACCTCTGCTGGTTGCGGACCGAACCAGCTGGCGAACTGCACCGTCAACATCACGCCCAGAAGGATGAACGGAGGCAAGGTCGGCCCTCGTGTCCTGCGGACATACCAGGTGAAAGCGGCAAGGGTGATGCCCAGCTCAAGGGGAATTTCGATCAGTGGGTAATTCCACAAACCGAGACCGATCGGCGGCGGTGCGCCCGTCAGTGTCAAGTCGGGGCGGTGCACCAGCAGATCGAGGAACCAATGAGAGATTACCACCGCGCCCGCGATCAATGCTCCGGTGAAATTCTTCTGCCATGCGAAAACGACCAGTGCGAAGGCCGCCCCCCAGATTGCCGCCCCCAGCAGGCTGTGGGTATAGGGCATGTGGTACAAATCCATTGAATTCATCGCGGTTATGCCCGGGACGATACGAAGCTTCTCGACGCCCACCAAGGCCAGGATGGCGAATCCCCAATCGACCAGCTGTCCGGCGACAAACAGGGTGCCGAGCTTCGGTGCCTTTGGCGAAATGGCGGCGGCGGCAAACGCGGGCGCCCAATGACCGATGAACACCGGCCTAGGCGACTTTTTGCACGGCGAGAGTCGCGATCGCGGCCGCGACGCAGGTGGCGAAAGCACCCCACAATATATCGACAAGGGTAATCTGCACCGGCCACACTTTCATCGTCGCCTGGTTGGTCAGATCATAGGTCGCATAGCACAGCGCGCCGAGCAGCGCCCCGTTGAGCGCGGCAATCGCGGGACCGCCGGTCAGTCCGGGCCGGACCGCGAACCAGATGATGCCCGCGATATAGGCAGCGTAGAACACCAGCGCCGGTGCCAAGCGGAAATTCTCCGCCAGCAGCTCGCCGAGGTTGGGCCGGTAGAAATTGGGCCCCGCCCACCTCAGCCAGATGGCATCCAGCACGCCGAACGAAATGGCCGCTGCGGCATAGGCAATAATCCACTTCATATTGGCTCCCCCCGAGCGCTAATGCGCTGTCGCAACTTGACCTCGCCACGGGGCGCGGTCAATGCTCCATCGCCATGGCAGACAATACTCCCGATATTTCGGAAATGACCTTCGAAGCCGCGCTCGGCGCGCTGGAAGACGTGGTGCGCCGGCTGGAAAGCGGCGAGGTGCCGCTCGACGAATCGATCAGCCTCTACGAGCGCGGGGAAGCACTTCGCCAGCATTGCCAGGCGCGGCTCGATGCGGCGCAGGCACGGATTGAAAAGATCGTCGCGGGGGCCGACGGCAAGCCCAGCGGCACCGCACCGTTCGACGCGGCCACCTGAGGTGAACCTCGTTATGACAGGCGGAGACATTCTCGCCGAAGGGTTGAGCCGGATCCAGGCCGAAGTGGACGAGACATTCGACGCTTTGTTGCCGGTTCCGGACGATACGCGCGCAGGATTGGTAGAGGCCATGCGTTATGCCGCGATCCCGGGCGGCAAGCGAGTCCGCCCGCTGCTGCTGGCCGCGACTGCGGGGCTGTTCGGGGTGGACCGCCATGCCGCGGTCAGGGCCGGCTGCGCGGTCGAGGCGATCCATGTCTATTCGCTGATCCATGATGATCTGCCTTGCATGGACAATGACGATTTGCGCCACGGCAAGCCCACTCTGCACAAGCAATTCGACGAAGCGACAGCGGTGCTGGCTGGCGATTCGCTGCACGCGCTGGCGTTCGAAATCCTGTCCGATCACGCCACCAGCACCGATCCCTTTACCCGGTCCGAACTGATCGCCACGCTGGCAGCAGCGAGCGGAATGAACGGCATGGCAGGCGGGCAGATGATGGATATGGCCGCCGACCACCAACAATACGATCTGCGCGCCATCACCCGGCTGCAGCAACTCAAAACCGGCGCTTTGCTCGCCGCCTCGGTCGAAATGGGCGCGGTCCTGGGCAAGGTCACGATCGAAGGGCGGGCGCATCTGCGTGCCTATGCCCGCGATATCGGCCTCGCGTTCCAGATTGCCGACGACCTCCTCGACCAGGAAGGCGACGAAACCAAGGCAGGCAAGGCGCTGCGCAAGGATGACGGGCAGGGCAAGCAGACTTTCGTCACCCTGATGGGGGTGGAAGGCGCGCGCGACCAGGCCCATGCTCTGGTTGAACAGGCGGTCGGGCACCTGGCCAGCCATGGCAAGGATGCAGCGCTGCTGGCTGCGCTGGCCCGCTACATCGTGGAAAGGGACCGGTAATGGCTGCGGAACGAATTGGCATCTATCCCGGGACATTCGACCCGATCACTTTGGGTCATGCGGATATCATCCGCCGCGGCGCGAAGCTGGTCGACCGGCTGATTATCGGGGTGACCACCAATCCGTCCAAGAACCCAATGTTTTCCCCCGAGGAACGCATGGCGATGGTCGCGCGCGAGGTGTCGGACTTGGGCATCGACAATGTCGAGGTAGTCGGCTTCAACGCCTTGCTGATGAAATTCGCGCGCAAGCAGAATGCGACGGTGATCGTCCGCGGACTGCGCGCCGTGGCCGATTTCGAGTATGAATACCAGATGGCGGGCATGAACCAGCAACTCGACGACGATATCGAGACGGTGTTTCTGATGGCGGATGTCTCGCTGCAGCCGATTGCCTCCAAGCTGGTGAAGGAAATCGCCCTGTTCGGCGGCGACATCGCGCCTTTTGTCAGTCCGAAAGTGCGGGAAGACGTTGCGCGGCGGGTCGAAGGATTGGGCCAATTGGGCGATTATTGATCATTCATTGAACCGACAGCCGATGCCCGCTAGATGGACCCGCTCATCGGGCACCGGATTACGCCCCAGATTGACAGGATTATGATGTTTGAACGCCTGATCGCCGCCGGCGCGCTTGCCGCAATGGCATTTGTTCCTTTCTCCGTTTCCGCACAGGATGCTGGTGAGGAGGCACCCGCCCAATCAACTGAGCAGGCGGAAGCCGCCGAAGCCGCCGAAGCCGTGCCGGAAGTGTACCTGCCAATCAATTACGACGTGACGCAGGATCTGGAAAACATTCTTGTGCTGGATCTGTCGAATGGCGAACGGGTCATGATCCGCCTGATGCCGCAATGGACCCCGAACCATGTGGAGCGCGTGAAAACACTTGCTCGCCAGGGTTTCTATGACGGCGTGATCTTCCACCGCGTGATCGACGGCTTCATGGCGCAGACCGGTGACCCGACCGGGACCGGGCAGGGCGGATCGGAGCTTCCCGACCTGAAGGAAGAATTCAACCGGATGCCCCATCTGCGCGGCACGGTTTCGATGGCCCGCGCGCAGACAGAGGACAGCGCCAACAGCCAGTTCTTCATCACTTTCTACCCGCGTTTCTCGCTCGACAAGCGCTATACCAATTTCGGCCGGGTAATTTCGGGCATGGATGCGGTGGACAAGATTGCCCGCGGCGAACCGCCCGCCAATCCGACCCGCATTCTGCAGGCCTCGATTGCTGCGGACGGCAAGGCTCCCCCGGTGCCCGCGCTCCCGGCTCCTGCGGCTACGATCACCGCCGACATGCTCTCCGCGCCGCAAGACTGACCGGCGCGCAATGCGCGTTGACCTGTTCGATTTCGCGCTTCCGCCAGAACGGATAGCCCTGCGTCCGGCATCGCCGCGCCATTCCGCGCGGATGCTTGTCGCGCAGGGAAGCAGCGGAATTTCCGACCGGATCGTCAGCGATCTTCCGGCTTTGCTGAACCCCGGCGATGTGCTGGTTTTCAACGACACCCGCGTGATTCCGGCCCAACTCGAGGGTATCCGCGGCGTTGCTAAGATCGGCGCGACCGTGCACGAGCGGCTCGACGTGCGCCGCTTGCTGGCCTTCATTCGCAACGCAAAGCGTCTGCGCGAGGGGGACCGCATCGAGTTCGCCAGCGATGTTGCCGCGATCGCCGAACAACGCCATGCAGATGGCAGCTTCACAATCGCCTTCGAAGGCGATGAACCGGTAGAAACCCTGCTCGAACGCGCGGGCCGGATGCCCTTGCCGCCCTATATTGCCGGCAAACGCCCGACCGACGAGCGCGACAAGTCCGACTACCAGACGATTTTCGCGCGGGAGGACGGCGCCGTTGCCGCGCCCACCGCTGCGCTGCATTTCACCCCCGAACTGCTCGCTGCCCTTGATGAGGCCGGTGTCGTGCGGGAAATGCTGACGCTGCATGTCGGCGCGGGAACTTTCCTGCCCGTGAAAGCCGATGACACTGCGGACCATGCGATGCACGCCGAATGGGGCCGCATCGGCGCCGCGACTGCGGACCGGCTGAATGCCGCCCGTGCTGCGGGACACCGGGTGATCGCGGTGGGCACCACCAGCCTGCGTCTGCTCGAAAGTGCGGCTGGCGAAGACACCATTATCCATCCTTTCGCGGGCGATACGTCGATCTTCATCACGCCGGGTTACCGGTTCCGTGCAGTGGACGGGTTGATGACCAATTTCCACCTGCCCAAATCGACCCTGTTCATGCTGGTCAGCGCCCTCATGGGGCTGGACCGGATGCAGGAAATCTATGCTCATGCGGTCGAAACCGAATACCGGTTCTACAGTTACGGCGATTCCAGCCTGCTCATCCCATAGGCAGAGCTTGCATTTCCAGCTCGCATCGCCACTAATTGAGCGGTGAGCGAACCCATCCTCGAAATCGAAAATCTGACCAAGGTCTTTGCCGGCGGCTTCAAGGCGCTGGATGCAGTCGACCTGAAAATTGCTAAGGGCGAGATTTTCGCGCTGCTGGGCCCCAATGGCGCGGGCAAGACCACACTGATCGGTGCGGTGTGCGGGCTTGTCCGTCCGACCTCCGGCACCATCCGCGCATTTGGCGATGATCTGTCGCATAACTGGCGATCCGCCAGGGCGCGGATCGGGCTGGTGCCGCAAGAGCTATCGACCGACATGTTCGAAGCCGTCCGGCGCGCCGTCAGTTTCTCCCGCGGCCTGTTCGGGCGTTCATCGGATCCCGCCCGGATCGAGGAGATCCTCAAGTCCCTGAGCCTGTGGGACAAGCGCGACGAGCAGATCCGCAGATTGTCCGGCGGGATGAAACGCCGGGTCCTGATTGCCAAGGCGCTGGCGCATGATCCGGAACTCCTGTTCCTCGACGAGCCCACCGCCGGGGTCGACGTGGAGCTTCGCCGCGATATGTGGCGGCTGATCGGCCGCTTGCGCGATCAGGGCGTGACCGTGATCCTGACCACGCATTATATCGAAGAAGCCGAAGAAATGGCCGACCGCGTTGGCATCATCCGTGGCGGCCGGTTGCTTATGGTGGACGACAAGATGGCGATGATGGCGCGGCTCGGGCGGACGGAAGCGCACATCACGCTGGCCCGGCCGCTGGCTGCCCTGCCGCCTGCGATTGCGCGTTTTCCGGTGCATCTCGACAGCACCGGCCTCGATCTGCGTTACCGCGGCGGGGACGGGACCGGGCTGGGCAAGAAGGAAGTTGCCGAATTGACCAAGGCGCTCACCGGCGCCGATATCGATTATGTCGGTATCGAGATCCGCGATTCCTCGCTCGAGGATATCTTCGTCGGCCTGGTGGAGGACCGCGCATGATCGGCTTCAACCTGCGCGCGGCCTGGGCAATCTACGTTCGCGAAGTGATGCGCGCGATGCGCACCGCGATGCAGTCCCTGCTCGCACCGGTGCTCACCACCTCGCTCTATTTCATCGTGTTTGGCGCGGCGATCGGCGGGCGTATGGAATCGGTTGGCGGGGTCAATTACGGTGCGTTCATCGTGCCGGGCCTGCTGCTGCTGACCCTGCTCAGTGAAAGCACCAGCAACGCCAGCTTCGGGATCTATATGCCCCGGTTCACCGGCACCATCTACGAATTGCTGTCCGCCCCGGTCGGGGTTGCCGAAACGCTCGCTGGTTTCGTCGGGGCGGCGGTCACCAAATCGTTGATCCTGGCCTCGATCATCCTGCTTACCGCGACATTATTCGTCGATTACCGGATCGAACATCCGATCCTTGCGGTGGGCTATATCATGCTGGTCGCTTCGTCATTTTCGCTGTTCGGATTCATTCTCGGCATCTGGGCGGACAATTTCGAAAAGCTCAGCATTGTACCGCTGCTGTTCCTGATGCCGCTGACGTTCCTGGGCGGCACGTTCTATTCGATCGACATGCTGCCCGATCCCTGGCGCAGCATCGCGCTGGTCAATCCGATCGTCTATCTGGTGAACGGGCTGCGCTGGACCTTCTACGGCACATCGGACGTCAATATCTGGCTGTCGTTCGGGATCACCATCGGTTTCCTGACAGCCTGTGTCGCGGTGATCGCGTTCATCTTCAAAACCGGATGGCGACTCAGGACGTGAACCAGCCCCAGATCAGCCGCCCGGTCAGCCCAAGCGAGGCGATGATCATCAGCGGCCGGATTACTCGCGCGCCGTGCCGCATGGCGAAGTGCGAGCCGAGATAGCCGCCAAGCATTGCCCCCGCCGCCATCGTCAACCCTAGCAACCAGATGATCTTGCCGCCGAGGGCAAAGACAATCACCGCCGCCCAATTGGTCGCCGCGTTGAACAGCTTGGTGTTCGCCGTCGCGCGGGTCAGCCCGTGGCCGCGCAGGCCGACCAGGCTGGCGGTGAAGAATTGTCCGGTGCCCGGGCCGAAGAAACCGTCATACAGGCCGATACCGCCCGCCACCGGGGCGTATCCCCTCCGGGTCAGACGTTCCTGCGCGTCGACATCGGTCATGGAAGGGCTAAAGATCACGTAACCGGCCAGCAGCAGCAGGAAGACAGGGACGATATAGGTCAGTACGCCGGGCGAAATCTGCTGCACCAGCAGCGATCCGCCCGCCGCACCGGCAAAGGCGAGGGCGACCAGCGGCAAATTCTCCCGCACCTGCACCAGACCGCCCTTCCAGTAATTGCGGCAGGCCATGCTGGTGCCGAACACCGATTGCAGCTTGTTGGTGCCCAGCGCCAGATGTGGCGGCATTCCGGTGGCAAGCAGCGCCGGCATCATCACCAGTCCGCCGCCGCCCGCGATGGAATCGACGAAGCCGGTGAACATTGCGACCGCGAACATGACCGGGAAGAGCCACGCGGCGACTTCGAAACCTTCCAAATCTGGACCCCTTTACGTGATTGCCCATCATGGCGCCGCTCATGGCATTTGCCCCCTGTGGCCGCTGCCGCTAAGGGCCGCAAGCCCATGACCGAAACTCTCCGCCCCAGGTTCCAGTTCACCATCGCCGCCACCGACGGCAAGGCGCGCACCGGCACCATCGCCATGCGCCGCGGCGACATTCGCACGCCTGCCTTCATGCCCGTGGGAACCGCTGCAACGGTGAAGGCGATGAAGCCGGAAACCGTGCGCGCGACCGGCGCCGATATCATCCTCGGCAACACCTATCATCTGATGCTGCGCCCCGGTGCAGAGCGGGTTGCACGGCTGGGCGGGCTGCACAGATTCATGAACTGGCAGCGGCCGATCCTGACCGACAGCGGGGGCTATCAGGTGATGAGCCTGTCCGACCTGCGCAAGCTGACCGAGGAAGGGGTGGAATTCCGCAGCCATCTCGACGGGTCGAAACATATGCTTACCCCCGAACGCTCGATGGAAATCCAGCGTCTGCTCGGGTCCGACATCGTCATGGCGTTCGACGAATGCCCGCGCGCGGACCAGCCCCGCGAAGTGATCGAAGCGAGCATGGAAATGTCGATGCGATGGGCGCAGCGCAGCCGCGATGCCTTCGATGCGGGTGGGGATCATGCCGCCGGTGCCGCTCTGTTCGGCATCCAGCAGGGCGCGCTCGACGAAGAATTGCGCCGCCGCTCTGCCGATGCCCTGACCGCAATCGGCTTCGACGGTTACGCGATCGGCGGCCTCGCCGTGGGGGAAGGGCAGGAAGCGATGTTCGCCGCTCTCGACTTCGCCCCCGAACAGCTACCTGCCGACCGCCCGCGTTATCTCATGGGTGTGGGCAAGCCCGATGATCTGGTCGGCGCTGTGGAGCGCGGCGTCGATATGTTCGACTGCGTGCTGCCAAGCCGCTCCGGTCGCAACGGCCAGGCATTCACCTGGAACGGGCCGATCAATCTGCGCAATGCCCGCTTTGCGGAAGATACCGGCCCACTGGATGATCGCTGTACCTGCGCCACCTGCGGCACCTACACTCGCGCCTATCTGCACCATCTGGTGAAATCGGGCGAAATCCTCGGCGCAATGCTGATGACGGAGCACAATATTGCCTTTTACCAGCAGCTGATGCAGGCGATGCGCAATGCCATTGCGGAGGGGCGTTTCGCCGCTTTCGCCGCCAGTTTCCGGGCGACTTATGGCGCTGGGCGAAAAGAGCCGGTCTGATAGCTGTTCGGCTTGTAACTTTGAAAGCTAATCAGGCCCTATCGACAAACAGGTTGGCAGTCGGCACAGGGCGGGGATGAACGACCCGATACCCGACCCTTGCGATTGCTCCGACATGGCGCAGGTGCGCGCCGGCGTTGATCAAGTGGACCGCGAGTTGATGGCACTGCTCGCCCGGCGGTTCGGCTATATGGATGCCGCCGCGCGGATCAAGCCGGATCGCGCAGCGGTTCGTGACGAACCGCGCAAGGCTCAGGTCATCTCCGCCGCAATGGCCGACGCCCGGGAGCGCGGATTGCCGGAGACAGTGATCGGTCAGATGTGGGAAGTGCTGGTCGAAGGCTCGATCGCCTACGAATTTGCGCGGTGGGACGAAATCGACCGATAATCGCTTTCCAACGCCAAACAAAAAGGGCGGCCCCGCGAGGCCGCCCCATTTGTGTAATTCCGAAACCGATCAGCGCGAATAGAATTCGACGACCAGGTTCGGTTCCATCGTCACCGGATAGGGAACTTCGTCCAGCTTCGGAATGCGGGTGAAGGTCACCTTGTCGTTGCCGTCCACTGCGACGTAATCGGGAATATCGCGTTCGGGCAGGCTCTGCGCTTCGATCACTAGGGCCATTTCCTTGGCCTTGTCGCCCAGGCTGATGACATCGCCGAGATCGCAGCGGCGCGAGGCAACGTTGCACTTCACGCCGTTGACGCGGATGTGGCCATGGCTGACGATCTGCCGCGCGGCGAAAATCGTCGGCGCGAATTTGGCGCGGTAAACGATCATGTCGAGGCGGCGTTCGAGCAGTCCGATCAGGTTCTGGCCGGTATCACCCTTGATCCGTGCCGCTTCCTTGTAGGTGCTGCGGAACTGCTTTTCGGTCACGTCGCCGTAATAGCCCTTCAGCTTCTGCTTGGCACGCAGCTGCAGGCCGAAGTCGGAGACTTTGCTCTTGCGGCGCTGGCCATGCTGGCCGGGGCCGTAGGAACGCTTGTTGACCGGGGAATTGGGGCGACCCCAGATGTTTTCACCCATCCGGCGGTCAAGTTTATACTTCGATGCCTTACGCTTCGACATGATTCATATCCAATTTGCTATCGCCGCCACCCGAACCGTTCGAGTAGCCGACGCTTGAACCCGGTTTCGCACCATCAGACCGATTATGTCTGGTGCGGCCGCCGCTTCACCGGGGTGCGGAGCCAATTTACGAAGCGCGGCCATTAACAGGAATGGAGGTCAGGTCAAGGCTTGTGAGGCCGGATTACCGCGGTCTGCGGGCGAGGGTGGTGAGCACGCCGCGCATGGTTCTGACCTCGAGATGGTTCCAGCCAGCGCCCGTAAGCACGTTGCGCAGGTTGCGGCGGGTCATTTCCGCCCGGCTTTCCGGGAAGAAATAGTCCTTCGGTTCCAGCATCTGTTCGAAATGGGCAATCAACCCTTCCAGATCCTCCTGCGGGGCGGGGGGCAGTTGGTCGGTCACGGTCGGCTGTTCCAGCGTCTCGAATTTCGACCATTCGTAGGCACACAGAATCACCGCCTGTGCCAGATTGAGCGATGAAAATTCGGGGTTGATCGGCACGGTCAGGATCTTGCGGGCGAGCGATACATCCTGAATGTCGAGACCGGACCTCTCCGCACCGAACAGCAGCGCGCTGCGCCCTGCCGCGGCATGGATTTCCGCCGCCGCTTCTTCCGGCGAGACGACGGGTTTGGTGTCGTTCCGTCGGCGAACCGTGGTGGCATAGACATGCGAGCAGTCCGCTACGGCCTCCGCCGTGGTCGCGAAAACCTGCGCCTGTTCGATCACGATATCCGCGCCCGCGGCGGAAGGCCCCGCATCGGGATTGGGCCAGCCATCGCGCGGGGCTACCAGTCTGAGTTCGGTCAGCCCGAAATTGAGCATGGCCCGTGCTGCCTTGCCGATATTCTCGCCGAGCTGCGGGCGGACGAGAACAATGACGGGAGGCCTATGCGCGCTTTCAGTGTTCGCTGGCATCGGCACCGACATCCTGCACCGCGCTGGCAAATTCCTCGAAATCCCGGGCTTCGCTGAAGTCGCGGTACACGGAGGCGAAGCGGATATAGGCGACGCTGTCGATCTGGCGCAGGCCGTCCATCACCAATTCGCCGATGCGGGAGGAAGCGACCTCGCTTTCGCCCGCAGTTTCCACCTGCCGCTGGATGCCCGATACCAGCTGGTCGATCCGTTCCTGCGATACGCCGCGCTTGCGGCAAGCGAGAGTGACGGATTGTTCCAGCTTGCCGCGATCGAACGCCTGCCGACGCCCTTCCTGCCCATTGGCTCCGCTCTTCACCACGGTCACTTCGCGCAATTGCACGC